>DATFRX010000282.1:0-8235 GCA_035262905.1 Nocardioidaceae bacterium | reverse complement strand
CGCGATCCCGCTGCTGTGCGGTGTGGTCGCCGGGACGATGGCGGTGCGGCGCTACCCGGTCTTCGGCTACGACCGCGCCGCGCTTCGGGGTGCCCTGGCCGGAGTCGCCGGCGGCCTGCTTGTTGGCGGGCTACTCGCGATCAGCGGCGGCGCGATCGGACCCGGGCGGATGGCCGACGTCGGACCCGACCTGATCGGCTGCCTGGTCGTGGCGGTGATGGCGCTCGGGATCGGCGGACTGCTCGGTGGCGTAGCCGCCCGCCTGCTGGCCGGCCGCGGCGAGGCCACCTGACCGTGGCTCCCGCGATCGCCCTGGCTATCGTGTGATCGGCCCTCGCCCCCATGGACAAAGTCGAGGCTTCCGCCGTTGTCACTGACCTTCGATCCCCCTGACTCGCGACCGGCACGACTGGTCGTCCTGGTCTCCGGCGCGGGTACGAACCTGCAGGCCCTGCTCGACGCGTGCACCGACCCGGCGTACTCCGCCAGCGTCGTCGCCGTCGGGGCCGACCGCGACGGCATCGAGGGCCTGGCGCGGGCGGACCGGGTCGGAGTGCCCACCTTCGTGCATCGGGTAGGCGACCACGAGGACCGGGCCGACTGGGATCGGGCGGTGACCGAGACGGTCGCGTCCTACGATCCGGACCTGGTGATCCTGGCCGGCTTCATGAAGCTGATGGGGCCGGCGTTTCTCGAGCGGTTCGGCGGCCGGGTCGTCAACACGCATCCGGCGCTGCTGCCTTCGTTCCCGGGCATGCACGCCCCGCGCGACGCGTTGGCACATGGCGTGCGTGTCACGGGAGCCACGCTGTTCGCGGTCGACGACGGGGTCGACGCGGGGCCGATCATCGCGCAGGTCGCCGTACCGGTGCTGGCCGGCGACGACGTCGACACCCTGCACAAGCGGATCAAGAGCCAGGAGCAGATGATGCTCGTGGAGGCCGTGGGGCGTCTGGTACGCGAGGGATATCGCATCGACGGGAGAAAGGTGGCGATCGGGGATGACTGATCTCCCCGCGTCAGACGGAGGACGACGCGCGATTCGCCGGGCGCTGATCTCGGTGTACGACAAGGCCGGGCTGGCCGAGCTGGCCCAGGGACTGCACGAGGCCGGCGTCGCCATCGTGTCGACCGGCTCGACAGCCGCGCAGATCGCGGGCGCGGGCGTACCGGTCACCACGGTCGAGCAGGTGACCGGCTTCCCCGAGTGCCTGGACGGCCGGGTCAAGACGCTCCATCCCCGGGTGCACGCCGGCATCCTCGCCGACCGGCGGCGGGAGTCGCATCGCCAGCAGCTCGCCGAGCTGGAGATCGAGGCATTCGACCTGGTCGTGTGCAACCTCTATCCGTTCGTCGACACCGTCATGTCCGGCGCGACGCCGGAGGAGTGCGTCGAGCAGATCGACATCGGCGGCCCGTCGATGGTCCGGGCTGCCGCCAAGAACCACGCCAACGTCGCGATCGTCGTGTCGCCCGAGCGCTACGACGACGTGCTGATGGAGGTCCGGGCCGGTGGCTTCACCGACGCGGAGCGGCAGCGGCTGGCGGCCGAGGCGTTCGTCCACACCGCGACTTACGACGTCGCCGTCGCGTCCTGGATGGGCAATGTGCTGACCGACACGAGCGAGGGCAGCGGCTTCCCGGCCTGGGTCGGCGCCACCTGGGACCGCGCATCCGTGCTGCGCTACGGCGAGAACCCGCACCAGCGCGCGGCGCTCTATCAGTCTTCGATGTCGAGCGGGATCGCGCAGGCCGAGCAGTTGCACGGCAAGCAGATGTCGTACAACAACTACGTCGACACCGATGCGGCCCGGCGGGCGGCGTACGACTTCGACAAGCCGGCGGTTGCGATCATCAAGCACTCCAATCCGTGCGGCATCGCGGTCGGCAACAGCGTCGAGCAGGCGCACCAGATGGCCCACGAGTGCGACCCGGTGTCGGCCTTCGGCGGCGTCATCGCGGCGAACCGGCCGGTCTCGGTCGCGATGGCCAAGCGGGTGGCGGAGATCTTCACCGAGGTGGTCTGCGCCCCGGCCTACGAGGACGGCGCGGTCGAGATCCTGGCCGCGAAGAAGAACATCCGGATCCTGCGATGCCCGGGCGCACCGACCCCGGTGATCGAGATGCGCGACGTGTCCGGCGGCATGCTGATGCAGTCGCAGGACACCATCGAGGCCGAGGGCGACGACCCCGGGACGTGGACCCTGGCCTCCGGCGCGCCGGCCGACGACGCCACGCTGGCCGACCTGGCCTTCGCCTGGCGAGCCTGCCGGGCGGCGAAGTCCAACGCCATCGTGCTCGCCTCCGGGGGCGCCACGGTCGGCGTCGGCATGGGGCAGGTCAACCGGGTCGACTCTGCCCGGCTCGCGGTGGCCCGCGCCGGTGACCGAGCCGACGGTGCGGTGGCGTCGTCCGACGCGTTCTTCCCGTTCGCCGACGGGCTGCTCGAGCTGGTCGACGCCGGAGTCCGCGCGGTCGTACAGCCCGGCGGATCGATGCGGGACGAGGAGGTCGTCGCCGCCGCACATGAGGCCGGCCTCACCATGTACCTCACCGGCGCCCGGCACTTCTTCCACTGACGCGCGCCGGGCGAGTGGCGCATCGTGCCCCGCTAGCAGTGGCGAGTGGCGCACGGTGCCCCGAAAGACCGGCGGATCCGGGGCACTATGCGCCACTCGCCAGGATTCGACAGAGCTGCTGGCTCACCCTGCGCCACTCGACGAGCGGCGTGGCAAGTCGATCCGGTCGAAGCGTCGAAGGCGACGGGCGAGAGCCCGCCAGCCGGCGGGCGACAGGCTACTGCGTTCGTACTCCGCAAGCCATGCTGTGACCCGACGAGGATCGTGCGGGAGACCCAGGGCGTCCTCGGCGTCGCGGAGAATCCTCCCCGGAGCGACTCGGATCTCCTTCGCGGTGTAGCCGTACCGCTCCCACTGGATGCGGGCCAGCGCCTTGTCGCGGCCGAGGTCGTCCCCATGCTGGCCGCCCTCCCGATGCACGGCCCCGTCGTACTCGTGCAACCGCCTGCTGTCGCCGACGCGGAGATCGCCACGGGCGACGGGTAGCCCATGATCGCCGGTCACGATGTACTGCGGAGTCACGTCGATGCAGCCCAGCTCGTGGAGAAGCCGAAGGACGGTCTCCCACGGTGACTCGCTTCGATCGTCGGCGAGGGCGAGCGCCCGGCGCAGGGTGCGCGCGCCCCTGCGGCCGGGAACGACTGCCCGCGACAGCGCCGCCAGCGTCGTGTCCTCGAAATACAGAGCCGCGTCGATGGCGATGACGAGATCGACAAGGGAGAGATCCTCGGCCAGCTCGAGCAGCGTACGTTCGGCGGATGCGATTCGAAGACCGCTCCGGTCGAGTCGCTGGTACGACGGGACCGCGCAGCGCCGGATGTAGACACCCCGACGATCGAGATGTGGCGCCGTTGCATTGCTGCAGGCGACCAAGGGGATCCGGATTGACGGAAGCCACCAGCCTCGTAGTGCCGCCGCCGTGATGTGGGTGAAGACGGCATCATCGGGCAGTGCGAGCTGGACAGCGCGACAGCGAGCGGCGAGGTCGTCGACGTCGGTGGCGAGGAGATAGACGCCGTGCGTCGGACTCGTCCAGATCGGACCGCTCAGCCTCCGGCGGCTGATCCCGAATCGATCCCGATCGCGATAGTGCAGGGCTCGGACGTACTCCATGCCGCGAAGCCTGGACCGCCACCGTGGCCGAGCCACCCGATCAGCGCGGATCTGTGGATGACGTCGCCTCGTCCACAACGCGACTGGCGCAACATGCCTCGGTCCAACCGTCGAGTGGCGCACGGTGACCCGGTTTGGGGCCGGATCCGAGGCACGGTGCGCCACTCGGCGAGGGTCCGCGAGGCCCATGGCAGACTGTCGCTCCGTGACGGCCCGGATACTCGACGGCAAGGCGACGGCGGCGACGATCAAAGGCGAGCTGCGGGAGCGTGTCACGCGCCTGCGCGACGCCGGTGTGACACCCGGTCTGGGGACGGTACTCGTCGGTGACGACCCGGGCAGCGGATGGTACGTCGCGGGCAAGCATCGTGACTCGGTCGAGGTCGGCATCGAGTCGATCCGGGTCGATCTGCCGGCCGACGTGAGCCAGGCCGAGCTCGAGGCGCACCTCGCGAAGCTCAACGCCGATCCGAGCTGCACCGGCTACATCGTCCAGCTGCCGCTGCCGGCCCACATCGACGAGTTCACGATCCTCGAGCTGGTCGATCCGGCCAAGGACGTCGACGGGCTGCATCCGATCAACCTGGGCTGGCTGGCGCTGGGCCGTCCGGCGCCGCTGCCGTGTACGCCGCGTGGCGTTGTCGAGCTGCTGCGCCGCCACGGTGTCGACATCGCCGGCGCCGACGTCTGCGTGATCGGTCGTGGCGTGACGGTCGGCCGGTCGCTGGGCCTGCTCCTGACGCGCAAGAGCGAGAACGCCACCGTGACGCTGTGCCACACCGGTACGCGAGACCTGGCCGCGCACACCCGACAGGCCGACATCGTCGTCGCGGCCGCCGGCAAGCCGCATCTGGTGACGGCCGAGATGGTCAAGCCGGGCGCGGCCGTACTCGACGTCGGAGTCAGCCGCGGCCCGGACGGCATCATCGGCGACGTGGCCGACGATGTCCGCGAGGTGGCGGGCTGGGTGTCGCCGAACCCCGGCGGCGTCGGCCCGATGACCCGCGCCATGCTGCTGACCAACGTCGTCGAGGCGGCCGAACGGGCGCTCCCTGAATGACCCGCACGCTCCAACCGACGCTCGGGACCATGCTCTACGGCGCCGTGGTCGTCACGACTGTCGTGGGACTGTTGATCGCGGGCACCGGGGCCTGGCGGATCGGCGTCGGCATCTGCGGCGGCGGACTGATCGCGGCCGCCATCGGACGGATCTTGATCCCCGAGCGGTCGTCCGGGCTGCTGCGGGTACGCCGGCGTCCCACCGACGTGCTGATCCTGCTGGCGCTCGGGATCGGGCTGGTCGTGCTCGCCGTGGTGATCCCGAACCAGCCGTAGCGGGCTACCCGATCAGGCCGAGCGTCCGTACCGCATCGCGCTCGTCGGCCAGCTCCTGGGCCGAGACGTCGATCCGGGTACGCGAGAACTCGTTGATCTCCAGGCCGGTCACGATCTCGTGGCGGCCGTCGGAACAGGTGACCGGGAACGAGGACATCAGGCCCTCGGGCACGCCGTAGGAGCCGTCCGACCGAACCGCCATCGACACCCAGTCGTCCGCGGGCGTACCCGTCAGCCAGGTGCGGGTGTGGTCGATGGTGGCTGATGCCGCCGAGGCCGCCGACGACGCGCCCCGGGCCTCGATGATCGCGGCGCCGCGCTTCTGGACGGTCGGAATGAACTCCTTGTCCAGCCAGCTGTGGTCGCCGATCAGGTCGGTCGCGGGCAGCTCGCCGACCTCGGCGTGGAACACGTCCGGATACTGCGTCGCGGAGTGGTTGCCCCAGATCGTCAGGTGCCGGATCGAGCTGACCGGGGCGCCGGTCCGCTTCGCGAGCTGCGCCAGCGCCCGGTTGTGGTCCAGCCGGGTGAGGGCCGCGAACCGCTCGGCCGGTACGTCGGGGGCGTTCGACATCGCGATCAGCGCGTTGGTGTTGGCCGGGTTGCCGGTCACCGTGACCCGGATGTCGTCGGCCGCGTGGTCGTTGATCGCCTTGCCCTGTCCGGTGAAGATCGCGCCATTCGCCTCGAGGAGGTCGCCGCGCTCCATGCCCTTCGTACGCGGGCGGGCGCCGACCAGCAGGGCCACGTTGGCGCCGTCGAACGCGACATTGGGGTCGTCGGTGGTCTCGATCCCGGCCAGGCTGTCGAACGCGCAGTCGTCGAGCTCCATGACGACTCCCTCGAGGGCCGGCAGCGCCGGGGTGATCTCGAGCAGCCGCAGCTCGACCGGGGTGTCCGGCCCGAGGAGATCCCCGGACGCGATCCGGAACAGCAGGCTGTAACCGATCTGTCCGGCCGCACCGGTGACGGCGACTTTGACGGGCGTGGGGCTCACGGACTTCTCCTCGTGACGGTCGACGTGTCGGCTCGGACGCTAGCAAGGCGTCGACCCGCCGTACACGCCGGTCTGCCGGGGCCATTGCCTCGCTCAGGAATTTAGGCAAGTATCGTTGATGAAATCTGGATGGTGTGATGGATCGCGAACTGCGTAACGCCAAGCGACCGACCACCTTGCTGGCCGGCCCCTATGGCCACCCTCTGCACCCGGCGCTGGTCACCATTCCGATCGGCGCCTGGGTGGGAAGCGTCGTACTCGATGTCGCCTCCCGCTTCGTCGACGACCAGGCGACGGCATCGCATGCCGCCTGGTGGTTGCTGGGCCTCGGCGTCCTCGGTGCCGTGGCCGCCGGGTCGATCGGCTTCTTCGACCTGCTCGGCATCGCGCCCCACACCCGCGCCTGGCGGATCGTCCTGGTCCACCTGACCTGCATGCTCAGCGCCACCGCGCTGTTCGCGATCGCCTGGTTGTTGCGTCGCGACCAGCCGGCGCCGGCCGACGGCACGTCGTACGGCTATCTGGCGCTGTCGGCGGTGGCACTGGTGGTACTCACCGTGGGGGGATTCCTCGGGGGTGAGCTCGCCTACCGCTACGGGGTACGAGTCGCGGAGGAGCAGGACCAGATCGCCGGGCACAAACCGTACACGGATTAGACACAAGGAGCTGTGCAATGGAGATCGCAGCATTGGTGACATGGATCGTGGCGGCGCTGGGCGGGTTCGGCCTGCTCGGCATGTGGTTGCGGGGTGGCGGGGCGAGCGGTTCCGGAGGCGGCGCACCGAGCCGGTTGCGGCCACCGCTGATCTTCGGGCACTTCCTGCTCGCCGCCATCGGCCTCTTGCTCTGGATCATCTACCTGGTCAACGACTCCGACGGACTGGCGTGGACCGCGACGGTGATCATCCTCGTGGTGGCGCTGCTCGGCCTGACCATGTTCGCCCGCTGGGTCGGCGGCGGCGGATTCCGTCGCGACGCGCAGGCCGATGCGACGGCGGACCCGCCCGAGCAGCACTTCCCGGTCGCGCTGGTCATCGGGCACGGCGTGTTCGCCGTGGCGACGGTGGTGCTCGTTCTGCTGACCGTGCTGACCGAGAGCTGAGGTCAGCGGCGCTCGAGCGTCGCGCGCGACACGGTTCTGTCGAAGGGGCCGGTCCGCGCGGCGTACGCCAGCCCGTCGCCCTCGGTACGCAACGTGATCGTCACCCGGTCGACGCAGGTGTCGCGTGGGTCCGACCGGATCTGCTCGGTAAGCACGACCTGGTCGTCGTCGGCGTCCTTCAGCGTGAGGGTGCCGCGACACTCCAGGCCGGGGTAGTAGCTCTGCCCGACCTGGTCGGACTCCTCGCCGCCGTACAGGGTCAGCTCCGCGGAGTACTTCGTCGACCACCCGGGCTGGGCGACCGGCCCCTGTGATCGCCAATCGCCGTAGAACGCCTCGGGAAGGTCGGATCCGAAGTCCTTGCACGGCTGGGCGTCGAGCGTCGCGGCCAGGTTGTTGCCGCCCGGGGACGGTCCGTCGGGGCCGGTGGAGTGCCGGCCGGCGCCGACGGTTCCCCAGGCTCCGGTGTAGCCCCACCACGGCTGCTCGTCGGCGAACCTGGCGCTGTGCCAGGTCTCCCAGCGGCTGCCGGCGCTGGTGCGGTCGATGACCTGGTAGCGGAAGTGGCCGGCCTTGGGGTAGGTCGCATGCGTGCCGGTCGCCGCGAACCCGATCGGGTGCTCGCCCTCCTTCGGCGCGGTCGTCCACGGGATGCTGCACGGTGCGCCATGGGTCCAGTAGACGGAGGCGGTCGGCTCGTTGTCGGCGTCCAGTCGTACGCCCATCCGCTCCCAGTCGCCCTCGTGGTCCCAGTCGTCGACCGGGCCGGACGTCACGTTGTTGCGCCCGTACGCGAACCAGTAGACGAGGTAATGGCCGTCCTCGAACTGCACGTAGACCGGCGCGGTGTTGCCGTCGCCGCCGAAGGCGGAGTCGCGGATGTCGAGATAGAAGCCGACCGAGTCCCGGTTGGCCGGCGCCGGACCGTCGTTGGTCACCCACTCCTTGCCGTCCTGCGAGCAGTGGTCGACCTGTTCGTGCGCGACGTAGCCGCCGGAGGCGAGCTGCCCCGGATCGACGCTCTCGTCGGACACGACCGGGTCGGGACAGCCCGGCGTGTCGGAGAACATCAGGTCGGACTCCTCGCCGCCGTACAGGGTCAGCTCCGC
>DATFRX010000281.1:0-2199 GCA_035262905.1 Nocardioidaceae bacterium | reverse complement strand
GCCGCCATCTGGTCCCCTGGACCCGCCACAGCGCCTCCTGCCAGTACAACGCGTGGAAAGCGTAACCCGGTTGCGCTCTGGCCGTCATCCTGGGCCTTGGTCAGGTACGGACGTAGGCCGCGAGGTGCTCGCCGGTGAGGGTCGAGCGGGCGGCGACGAGGTCGGCGGGTGTGCCCTCGAAGACGATCCGGCCACCGTCGTGGCCGGCGCCGGGGCCGAGGTCGATGATCCAGTCGGCGTGCGCCATGACCGCCTGGTGGTGCTCGATGACGATGACCGACTTGCCGGAGTCGACGAGCCGGTCGAGCAGGCCGAGCAGCTGCTCGACGTCGGCGAGGTGCAGACCGCTGGTCGGCTCGTCGAGCACGTACACGCGGCCCTTCTCGGCCATCTGCGTGGCCAGCTTGAGCCGCTGCCGCTCACCGCCGGACAGCGTGGTGAGCGGCTGGCCGATGCCGAGGTAGCCGAGCCCGACGTCGGCCAGCCGGTCGAGGATTTTGTGCGCGGCGGGCGTGCGTGCCGCACCGCTGCCGAAGAACTCCCTGGCCTCGGCCACCGGCATCGCGAGCACCTCGCTGATGTCCCTCCCACCGAGGTGGTAGTCCAGCACCGACGCCTCGAACCGCTTCCCCTCGCACTCCTCGCAGATGGTGGCGACGCTGGCCATTATCGCCAGGTCGGTGTAGACGACCCCGGCCCCGTTGCAGTTGGGGCAGGCACCCTCGGAGTTGGCACTGAACAGCGCCGGCTTCACGCCGTTGGCCTTCGCGAACGCCTTGCGGATCGGGTCGAGCAGTCCGGTGTACGTCGCCGGGTTGCTCCGCCGCGAGCCGCGGATCGCGCCCTGGTCGACCGACATCACTCCCTCCCGGCCAGACACCGAGCCGTCGATCAGTGAGCTCTTTCCCGACCCGGCTACGCCGGTTACCACCACCAGCACGCCGAGCGGTATGTCGACATCGACGCGCTGCAGGTTGTGGGTGCCGGCGCCGCGCACCTCCAGCGCTCCCGACGGTGTCCGCACCGACGGCTTCAAGGAGGCCCGGTCGTCCAGGTGCCGCCCGGTCGTCGTGCCGCTGGCCCGCAGCCCTTCGACGGTGCCCTCGAAGACCACCTCGCCACCGGCGGTGCCAGCGCCGGGGCCGAGGTCGACGGCGTGGTCGGCGATCGCGATCGCCTCCGGCTTGTGCTCCACCACGAGCACCGTGTTGCCCTTGTCGCGCAGCTGCAGGAGCAGGTCGTTCATCCGCTGTATGTCATGCGGGTGCAGGCCAATGGTGGGCTCGTCGAAGACGTAGGTGACGTCGGTGAGCGAGGAGCCGAGGTGGCGGATCATCTTGGTGCGCTGCGCCTCGCCGCCCGACAGCGTGCCCGACGGGCGGTCGAGGCTGAGGTAGCCGAGCCCGATCTCGACGAATGAGTCGAGGGTCTGCCGCAGCGCCGCCAGCAGCGGTGCGACTGACGGCTCGGCCAGACCCTGCACCCACCCGGCAAGGTCGCTGATCTGCATCGCGCACGCATCGGCGATGTTGACCCCGGCGATCCGCGACGACCGGGCCGCCTCACTGAGCCGCGTGCCGCCGCACTCGGGACAAGTCGTGAAGGTGATCGCCCGGTCCACGAACGCCCGGACGTGCGGCTGCAGCGCCTCGCGGTCCTTGGACAGGAACGACTTCTGGATTCTCGGGATCAGACCCTCGTACGTCAGGTTGATGTTGTCGACCTTGATCTTGGTCGGTTCCTTGTAGAGCAAGTCGTGGAGCTCGGTCTTTGTGTACCTACGGATCGGCTTGTCCGGGTCGAAGAAGCCACAGCCGGTGAAGATGCGGCCGTACCAGCCGTCGACGCTGTAGCCCGGGATCGTGAGCGCACCCTCGTTGAGCGACTTGCTGTCGTCGTACAGCTGAGACAGGTCGAAGTCGGTGACCGAGCCCCGGCCCTCGCAGCGCGGGCACATGCCGCCGGTGCGGGTGAAGGTCGCTCTCACGGTCTTGCTGGCGCCGCGTTCGACCGTGATCGCGCCGGTCGCCCGGACCGAGGGGACGTTGAAGGAGAACGCGTTGGGCGGGCCGATGTACGGCTGCCCGAGCCGGCTGAAGAGGATGCGCAGCATCGCGTTGGCATCGGTGGCGGTGCCGACGGTGGAGCGGGCGTCGCCGCCCATCCGCTCCTGGTCGACGAGGATCGCGGTCGTCAGCC
>DATFRX010000280.1:0-7390 GCA_035262905.1 Nocardioidaceae bacterium | reverse complement strand
GGGAAACGCGCATGCACCTGACGAGATTCCTGATGCCGTTCGTGGGGGTGCTGGCCGCCGTCGCCGTGCTGGCGACCCCGGCCACGGCCGACCCGCCGAGTCACACGCCCGGAGGGCCGTGCCTGGAGCCCACGCAGAACGTCGAGCTGAGCAGCATCCCGAGCTACGAGGACGTCGTCCTGCAGCTCGAGGCGATCGCACATGCGAGCCAGGGCCAGGTCGAGCTGGCCAGTGCCGGGCTCTCCGGCGAGGGCCGCTCGCTCGTGTACGCGACCGTCGGCCACGGTCCCGACGTCTTCTGGCTGCAGGCCCGGATCCACGGCAACGAGATCCACAGCACCGAGGCCGTGCTGCAGATTCTCGACTACCTCGACGGCGGATCGAACACCGCCCGCACGATCCGGGAAAACCTCACCGTCATCGTGATCCCGATGTACAACCCGGACGGCGCCGAGGCGAACATCCGGCAGAGCACGACTCCCAACCGGATCGACCTGAACCGTGACTGGGAGAACTTCGCCCAGCCGGAGTCGGTTGCGTTCTGGAAGCTCTGGCGAGACACCCGGCCGGAGTTGGCGCTCGATCTGCACCACATGGGCCAGGCGCCGATCGTCGAGGGCACCAACGATCTCAACCAGTTCCAGATCGGCGCCCGCTCGATCGACCCGTCGCGGATGACCGCCGAGCAGTGGCTCACCAACCGGCAGATGGCGATGGTCAGCGTCGAAGCGCTCGATCAGTACGGCCTGGCGAACGTGGCGCACTACCCGCTGATCGACATCACGAACGCCGCACTCAGTCGGATGCTCATGGGCGGCACGGCGCCGGCCGGTGAGCAGCCCGTGGCGAACCCGCCGACCCGTGGCGCGATCTTCTACGAGGTCCGGTCGGTCGGGCAGAAGAGCAACGGTCAGCTGGAGAACATGTTCCGGATCCCGACGATGGCCGTGCTGCTGGCGGCCGCGGACGGCTCGCTCGCGTCGCAGGACGTCTCCGGCTACCCGGACCTGCCGTTCGCCTCGCAGGAGCCCTGCGGCGGAATGTAGGCGCTCAGTCGGTCAGTGATTCGAGGATGAGGCCGGTCGTCTCGCCGGGTCGCTCCAGGCCCGGGAGATGACCGGCCCAGTCCAGCTCGATGAGCCGCGCTTGCGGCATCGTCTCGGCCAGATGGGCCGCGATCAATGGGAACAGGTCCAGGTCGTGGCGCCCGGACACGATGACGGTCGGGCAGCTGATCTGGGCTGGGTCAACCTCGACGCGCACCATCTCGGGCTGCACCGGCTCGGCGTCGGCGGCCAGCTGTACCTCGAAGGCGTGCCGCTGCATCTGGCGTACGAAGTCCCGCGCGGCGTCGTCGGCCTCCGGACCGAGCCAGGTCGCGACGTTGTGCTCGACCAGGCCGTCGAGGTCCTCGGCCTCGGCGAGCGCCTCCTCGCGCTCGTCGAACGCCTCCGCATCGGGCGTCGGGTCCAGACCTGCGAACGCGGGGCAAAGCAGAACCAGCCGCGAGACCCGGTCCGGATGCGTCGCAGCGATCTCCAACGCGACCCGACCGCCGAACGACGACCCGACCACGGCGGCCCGCTCCACGCCGAGGTGGTCGAGCAGCGTCACGACATCGTCGACGTTGGAGTAGCGGTCGGGGGGAATCGGCGTATCGCCGAAGCCTCGCAGATCACAGCGGATCACCCGGAATCGCTCGGCGAGCGGCTCCCACTGGGCCTGCCAGACCCGTCGGTCGGCGACGCCGGCGTGCAGCAGAAGGACAGGATCGCCGGATCCGGCGACGTCATGAGCTAAGAGCACACCCGGCAACATATACGGCGCGGCTCGGCTCGTCCGAACGGCACGGAAACCGCCGGTAAACGCGCGTCGAGGCGTCCTGGCGCGTCCGATGCTTGACCGTGATCGGAGTGCGACTTACGGTGACCGATACCGAGGAGGTTCCGCACTGCCGGTGCGGTATCAGATAGCGCTAGCCCTACTGGGCGGGAACGGGGGATGCCGAGCCGTCGGCGTCGGCGTGGCGTGCGTACGCGCCCGCGTCGTGGGAGCCACTTCGGAAGGTGGCGACGGGCGGTCGCCCCCGGCGAGACGGAGGTGGGCAGGTGGCGCTGGAAAGCGGCGAAGTCCTGGTGTTCCTGGGGCTCCTCCTCGTCATCGCAGCGGCCATCATGCTCTGGTTGTCGCGACACTCTCCGACCAAGGCACTCGATGAAGTACGGGACGAAGCCCGTCGCGGGGCGGACCAGTCGACTCGGCAGCTGGAGCAGCTGGAAGCCGATCGGGCGGAGCTGTCCCGGCTCCGAGAAGACGTCGAGCGCCGGGAGAGCCGGCTCGCCGAGCGCTCCGACCGGCTGGACTCCAAGCTGAGCACGCTCGACGAGCGGTCCGAGTCACTCACCGCCCGCGAGGCCGAGCTGGAACGCAAACGGGCCGAGCTGCTCGACATCGAGGCCGAGCGTACGAGGCTGCTCGAAGGAGTCGCCGGGCTCAGTGCGGTCGACGCCAAGTCCGAGCTGATCGCCGAGGTCGAGAACGATGCCAAGCGAGACGCGATGCGTACGGTGCGCGAGATCGAACGGTCTGCGACCGAGGAGGGCGAGGCGCTCGCCAAGCGGATCCTGACCACGACGATCCAGCGGCTCGCCGCCGGCCAAACGGCGGAGTCGGTCGTGACCGTCGTGCCGCTGCCCGGCGGCGACATGAAGGGCCGGATCATCGGCCGCGAGGGTCGCAACGTCCGTACCTTCGAACAGGTCACCGGCGTCAACGTCATCATCGACGACACCCCCGACGCCGTTCTGTTGTCGTGCTTCGACCCGGTGCGTCGCGAGACCGCCCGGGTGGCGCTGGAGCAGCTGGTCGTCGACGGTCGGATCCACCCGAGCCGGATCGAGGAGGTCTTCGAGCAGAGCAAGACCGAGGTCGACCGGCTGTGTGTCCGGGCCGGCGAGGACATCGCGGTCGAGTTCAGCATCACCGACCTGCATCCGGAGCTGGTCCGCACCATGGGGCAGCTGCGCTACCGCACCTCGTACGGGCAGAACGTCCTCGACCATCTTCGTGAGTCGGCGCACCTGGCCGGCCTGATGGCCGACGAGATCGGGCTCGACCGGACGCTGTGTGTGCGAGGCGCGCTGCTCCATGACATCGGCAAGGCGCTGACCCACGAGGCCGAGGGGAGTCACGCCCTGGTCGGCGCCGATCTGGCCCGGCGCTACGGCGAGTCCGACGACGTCGTCCACGCCATCGAGGCGCACCACAACGAGGTCGAACCGCGCACCGTCGAGGCGGTCCTGGTGCAGGCCGCCGACGCGATCAGCGGCAGCCGTCCGGGCGCCCGGCGCGAGTCGCTCGAGTCGTACGTCAAGCGGCTCAAGCGGCTCGAGACGATCGCCGCCTCCAAGCCCGGAGTGGATCGGGTGTTCGCGATGCAGGCCGGCCGCGAGGTGCGCGTCATGGTGCTGCCCGACGAGGTCGACGACATCCAGGCGCAGGTGCTCGCGCGGGACATCGCCAAGGAGTACGAGGAGGAGCTGACCTATCCCGGTCAGATCAAGGTCGTCGTCGTACGTGAGTCGCGCAGCACCGAGGTCGCCCGTTGACCGACCCGGACGCCCGACCGACTCATACCTGGGACGGCGAGCCGATCGCGCCCGACGACCCGATCGGATCCACCGTGGTCGTACGCCGTCGCATCGACGGCCGGTGGGAGTTTCTGCTGCTGCACCGGGCGCATCACGGTCCCGACTACGCCGGCGACTGGGCGTGGACGCCACCGGCGGGCTGCCGTCGGCCGGGGGAGCCAGTGCTCACCGGAGTCGCTCGTGAGCTCGCCGAGGAGACCGGGATCGCCGCCACGCCATGGGCGGTCGACGTCTCGGGCCAATGGGCGACCTGGGCGCTGACCGTGCCAGTCGACACCCCTGTGGTGCTGGACGCCGAGCACGACCGGTTCGAGTGGGTGGACGCCGAGGCGGCAGCGCAGCGGATCCGGCCGGCGGAGGTGGCCGCGCCGATCGACAAGGTCGAGGCGATGCCCGAGGTGGACATCGGGTTCCGGCCGATGACACGGGACGACTTGCCGATGTTCGTCGGCTGGCAGCTCGCTCCGCACGCCCGCCGCTGGTTCCATGCCGGCCGGATGACCGAGGCCGAGGCCGAGCGCCGCTACGGACCGCGGATCGACGGCGACGTGCCGACCCGGATGTGGGTGGCACAGGTCGACGGCCGCGACATCGGCATGGTCCAGGACTACCGGGTCGCCGACCACACCGACTACGCCGAGAAGACCCGCGACCCGGACGCGGCGGCGTTCGACTACCTGATCGGCGACCCGGACCTGGTCGGGCGGGGGATCGGGACCCGGATGATCTCGCAGTTCCTCCGCGAGCGGCTGCGCCCGGCGTACCCCGACGCACCGCGCTTCATCGCCAGCCCGGACCATCGCAATCGGCCGTCGCTACGGCTGCTCGAGAAGCTCGGCTTCCAGCAGGGCCTGTGGATCGACGAACCGGCGACCAGCGGGTACGACCCGCCGGAGACCGAGATCGTCTGTTCCCTCGACGTCGCCCACTGGTACGGCTGACTAACCCACCGCGGCTCGTCCGGAGTCGACCTGGACCACCCGCTCACCGCGTCGCCGAGTGCGAGCCTCGAGCAGCCGGGCGATCAGCGAGAGCGTGTAGTTGATCGTGACGAAGACGGCCATCAGCATCAGGGCGACCGCGATCGGGTTGTTGTAGAACGGCGAGGTGAAGATCAGCTTGGCGCGGTCGGTGATGTCGGACGAACCGATGGCGTAGCCGAGCGCGGTGTCCTTCAGGGCCACGACGCATTGGCTGATGATGGCCGGCAGCATCGTGCTGATCGCCTGCGGAGCCAGGATCAGGCGGGTCACCTGAGCCTTGCGCAGTCCGATGGCGAGCCCCGCCTCCGACTGGCCCTTGGGCACGGCGAGGATGCCGGCCCGGAAGACCTCCGCGAGGACCGAGCCGTTGTAGACCATCAGGGCGAGGACGATCGACCAGTAGTCGCCGAGCTGTGCGGAGTAGGTGAAGTTGAGGAACAGGATCATCAGGAGGACCGGGATCGCCCGGAAGACCTCTACGACGGCGATGCACGGTAGTCGGATGAACCAGTGGTCGGACAGCCGCCCGGCGGCGAACACCGCCCCGAAGGCGACCGCGAGCACGATCGCGGCCGCTGCGAGCGAAAGTGTGACCCGAAGCCCTTCGAGCAGATCGTTGACGATGTCGGGGTCCTGGAGAAACTCCCACTTTTCCGGGGTGATCTGCTCGGCGTCCCAGAGTCGCCAGAAGAGGTAGCCGAGCAGGGCGAGGATCGCGGCGCCGCCGACGACCGAGTAGACAGCATGCCGTCGCTTGGCCCGGGGACCTGGCGCGTCGTACAGAACCGATGAGCTCATCGGGCTCGGGACACCCCCTTCTCCAGGATCGCGGCGACCAAGGCGATGACCCAGACGATGATGATGTAGCCGATCGCGATCACGACGAAGAGCTTCATGGTCGATGCGATGGTGCGCTCGTTCATCCGGCTGAGCTCGGCGGTCGCTTCGACGATGCCGAAGGCGGCGGCCACCGACGTGTTCTTCGCCAGCGCGATGTAGACGCTGGCCATCGGCGGTATGACGTTGCGAAAGGCCTGCGGGAGCACGACGATCCGCAGCGTCTGGCCGAAGGTCATGCCGACCGACCGAGCCGCCTCGGCCTGGCCGGCATCGACCGTGTTGACGCCGGCCCGGACGACCTCGCAGACGAACGCAGCCGTGTAGATCGACAGCGCGATGACGGCAAGCGACTCGAAGATGCCGAGCCCGACCGAGTCGAACGACGGCCGTACGTCGATCGCGGGGAAGCCCTCGACGATGAGAATGAACAAGACGACCAGGGGAGTGTTGCGGAAGATGTTGACGTAACCCGTGCCGAACATCCGGAACGGCCAGACCGGCGACACCCGCATGCCGGCGAGCACGGTGCCGAGCAGGGTGGACAGGATCATCGAGAGGACGAGAAGAACGATCGTCATCCCGAAGCCGGTGCGCAGGAAGGGCCACATCTCCTGGAGTGTGGACACAGGGATCAGCCCTTCCGGTCGGTTCGATTTGGACGAGTGGTGCCGGGCCCGGCCGCGATTCCGACGGCCGGGCCCAGCACAGCGCCTAGGTGCAGGCGTCGGGGGTCGGTGCCTCCGGCGCCTCGACACCGGCCTCACCGAGGGTGGCGTCGAATGCGTCCTGCCAGTAGCCGTCGTCGACCGCCTGCGAGATGGTGTCGCTGAGGAACTGGCACATCTCGGTGTCGTCGGCCGGGAAATAGCCGATGCCGTAGAGCTCCTCGCTGAACGGCTCACCCACGACCTCGAGATTGTCCGGGTCCTGCGCGGCGAAGCCCAGCAGGATCGCGCCGTCGGTCGTCACGGCGTCGACGGTCTCGTTCTGCAGCTGTCGGACGCACGCCGAGTAGGTGTCGAACGGCACCGGCTGCGCGCCGTACTCGGTCTCGACGGTGTCCAGCGAGGTCGAGCCGGTCACCGAGCACACCTTGATGTCGCCGAGGGCGTCCGGTCCGGTGATCGACTCCGCGTCCTCCTCGCGGACGAGCAGTTGCTGTCCGGTCGCGTAGTAGGGGCCGGACTGACCGACGATCGCCCGCCGCTCCGGGGTGATCGAGTACGACGCGAGGACGAGGTCGACCGTACCGTTCTGGAGGAACGGCTCACGGTTGTCGGAGACGGTCTCCTCCCAGTTGATGTCCTCCGGCGCGATGCCGAGCTGGCCGGCGACGTACTCGGCCATCTTCACGTCGAATCCGGACGGCGTGTCCTCACCGGGCTCGAGGAATCCGGTGCCGGGCTGGTCGTACTTGGTGCCGATGGTGATTTCGCCGGCGTCTGCGAATTCGGCCATCTGCGAGCCTTCGGGGAAGTCCGGGCTCTCGACGACAGGAGCCTCCGGGCCACTGCCGCCACTTTCGTCGTCATCGCCGCCGCAGGCCGGCAAGGCCAGCGCTAACGCTCCGAGAACTGCAAGAGTCGCGCGGGTCTTCGATCTCATCAAGTGTGCCTCTCCTCAGTGCGTGAGAATCTTGCTCAGGAAGTCTTTTGCTCGGTCGGACTGGGGGTTGGTGAAAAACTCGTCGGGAGTGTTCTCCTCGACGATTGCGCCATCGGCCATGAAGACCACGCGGTTGGCCGCCGTGCGGGCGAAGCCCATTTCGTGAGTGACGACGACCATCGTCATGCCGCCCTCGGCGAGGTCGACCATGACGTCCAGAACCTCCTTGATCATCTCGGGGTCGAGTGCCGATGTCGGCTCGTCGAAGAGCATGACCATCGGTTCCATCGCGAGTGCCCGAGCGATCGCGAC
>DATFRX010000279.1:0-8640 GCA_035262905.1 Nocardioidaceae bacterium | reverse complement strand
GCCCAGACTTGCGGGGTCAGGTTTCGTCGGCCGCGCGCCCGTGTTGCGCCGGTGTGACAGATCCGGTCCCGTGTTACGCCGACGTGAACGGCGGCTCGCCCTCCACTGGGGGTAGGCAAATTGCGAAACACGCCGGCGTGTTTCGCAATTCGGCTACCGCCAGTGAGACGCTCCACAGCGCAGCAGCTTGGGCCGGTTAGGGGCCGCCGGTGGTCGCTGGCGCTGCGGGTGCGCTGTGCCGCGTGTTGCGTGGTTGTGATCGCCTCCCTCCCCTACCCCTGCCGCACGTCCGACATGTCGCCCGCAACCCACGTGTACGGGGGAGGCGGAACGAAAGGCATGAAGCCCCGAACCGATGTCCGGAGACCCGTCGACTGGCGCACGATGCCCCGCCCGGCCTCGCGAGTGGCGCACGATGTCTCGCTGAGCCGACCAAAGCGAGACACCCTGCGCCACTCGCCGCGAAGGTCGACCCAATCCGAGGCATGGCGCCCCGAGTGGGACCCCCACCCCCAGCTGCCGGCGGTGGAACCGGAGTCGATCGGCTCCACCGCCGTCTGCTGGGTGGCTAGCCGATCAGGCCGTGCGGGTCGAGTACGTACTTGCGCGCGGCGCCCTTGTCGAACTCCGCATACCCCTCGGGCGCCCGGTCGAGCGGCATGACCGTGGCGTTCACGTTCTTCGCGATCTGCGTCCGGTCGTGCATGATCGCGTTCATCAGCTGCCGGTGGTAGCGCATGACCGGGCACTGTCCCGTGGTGAATGCCAGCGACTTGGCCCAGCCCAGCCCCAGCCGGATCGACAGCGAGCCGGTCTTGGCGGCCTCTTCGGCGGCACCCGGGTCACCGGTCACGTACAGACCGGGGATGCCGACCGCGCCGCCCGCTCGGGTGACGTCCATGACCGTGTTGAGGACGGTGGCGGGCATCTCGGTCTTCGCGTCGTCGCCGTGCCCACGTGCCTCGAAACCCACTGCGTCGACCGCGCAGTCGACCTCGGGCTCGCCGAGGATCTGCTCGATCTGGTCCGGGGGATTGCCCTTCGAGACGTCGATCGTCTCGCAGCCGAAGCTCTTCGCCTGGTCCAGGCGCTCCTTCTGCAGATCTCCGACGATGACGGCCGAGGCGCCGAGCAGGAATGCCGAGGTCGCCGCAGCGAGCCCGACCGGACCGGCACCGGCGATGTAGACCGTCGAGCCCGGCCCGACCCCTGCGGTCACGCAGCCGTGGAACCCGGTCGGGAAGATGTCCGAGAGCATGGTCAGGTCCTGGATCTTGTCCATCGCCCGGTCCTTGTCGGGGAACTTCAGCAGGTTCCAGTCGGCGTACGGCACCAGCGCGTACTCCGCCTGGCCGCCGACCCAGCCGCCCATGTCGACGTAGCCGTACGCCGATCCCGGCCGGTCCGGGTTCACGTTCAGGCAGACCCCGGTCTTGCCCTCCTTGCAGTTGCGGCACCGGCCGCAGGCGATGTTGAACGGGACGGACACCAGGTCGCCGGTCTTGATGAACTCCACGCCGGGTCCGGTCTCGATGACCTCACCGGTGATCTCGTGACCCAGTGCGAGTCCCTCGGGTGCGGTCGTACGTCCGCGGACCATGTGTTGGTCGCTGCCACAGATGTTGGTCGCGACCACCTTGAGGATCGCGCCGTGCGGCACCTGACGGCCGACGTTCGCCGGATTGACTCCGGGACCGTCCTTGAGCTCGAAGGTCGGATAGTCGGTGGACTCGACCTCCACTTTGCCGGCGCCCTTGTAGATCACTGCCCTGTTGCTGTCTGGCACGGCACTGCTCCTCTCGTCGTCGTTGACGTGCGTGCGGCGGCGCCGGGCCGCAGGCGAGTTGTCGGTACCGTGCCGCCGATTCCCGTACGTACCCATTCCGGACGCACGCATACGACGTGGAGCGAGAAAGCTCAGAAAGGTTCGGCGGCCGGACAGCGGCCCGGCCGCGACGCCGTCAGACCGGCGGCGTCAGGTCATCGGCGGCGCGTCCGGACCGTGGTCCGGGTGGTGCAGCCAGCGCACCCGATGGTCGCCGAAGCCGGCGGCGTGCTCGCCGTTGTGCCCGACCGGCCGACGGCAGCGGTACGACGGGGAGAACAGGTCTTGGCAGGAGTCCCAGTAGCTCGTGTAAGCGAACTCGAGATCCAGGCGTTCGTCGAAGCTCATCGGTGCCACCACCTTCACGGGCGCGAATCGGACCGGCCCGCGACACTGCAGACGCCTCTATTCTCCCACATGGTGGGAATGGATCTCGGATATTGAGCAAGCGTGTGTGGGGCCGGGCAGCACCCGGCCCCACATGCTGCGCTGGCGGTCGGTCGCTACCCGATCATGCCGTGCGGGTCGAGGACGTACTTGCGAGCCGCTCCCTTGTCGAACTCCGCATACCCTTCGGGCGCGCGGTCGAGCGGAAGCACGGTCGCATTCACGTTCTTCGCGATCTGCGTACGGTCGTGCAGGATCGCGTTCATGAGCTGCCGGTGGTAGCGCATGACGGGGCACTGTCCGGTGGTGAACGACAGTGACTTCGCCCAACCCAGTCCGAGCCGGATCGACAGGGACCCGACCTTCGCCGCGTCATCGACACCGCCCGGGTCACCGGTCACGTAGAGGCCCGGAATGCCGAGGGCACCGCCGGCCCGGGTGATGTCCATGACCGTGTTGAGGACCGTCGCCGGGCGTTCGACCTGTGCCTCGTCGCCGTGCCCGCGTGCCTCGAAGCCCACCGCGTCGACCGCGCAGTCGACCTCGGGTTCGCCGAGGATCTGCTCGATCTGGTCAGCGGGACTGCCCTTCGAGACGTCGATGGTCTCGCAGCCGAAGCTCCGGGCCTGCTTCAGCCGTTGCTCCTGGAGGTCGGCCACGAGGACGGCGGAGGCGCCGAGCAGGAAGGCCGACGTTGCTGCCGCCAGCCCGACCGGTCCGCCACCGGCGATGTAGACCGTGGAGCCCGGGCCTACCCCGGCCGTCACGGCGCCATGGAATCCGGTGGGGAAGATGTCCGAGAGCATGGCCAGATCCCGGATCTTCTCCATCGCCCGGTCCTTGTCGGGGAACTTCAGCAGGTTCCAGTCGGCGTAGGGCACGAGGACGTACTCGGCCTGTCCACCGACCCAGCCGCCCATGTCGACGTACCCGTAGGCCGACCCGGGTCGATCCGGATTGACGTTCAGGCAGACGCCGGTCTTGCCCTCCTTGCAGTTGCGGCAGCGGCCGCAGGCGATGTTGAACGGCACCGATACCAGGTCGCCGGTCTTGATGAACTCGACGTCCGGTCCGGTCTCGATGACCTCGCCGGTGATCTCGTGACCGAGTGCGAGACCCTCCGGTGCGGTCGTACGGCCGCGGACCATGTGCTGGTCGCTGCCGCAGATGTTGGTGGCAACGGTCTTGAGGATGGCGCCGTGGGGGACCTGGCGTCCGACGTTCGCCGGGTTGACACCCGGACCGTCCTTGAGCTCGAACGTCGGATAGTCGGTGGTCTCGACCTCGACCCTTCCCGTGCCCTTGTAGATGACTGCCTTGTTACCTGGCACGGTCTTGCTCCTCTCCTTCACTCGAATGCTGAACGTGTCAATGAATGAGCTGTCGCGCGTTTCGAGCCAGTGGCCTCACCTCCCTTGCGTACATGGGATGTGTGCAGGCTGGGCTGGCGCCATGTAGGCACGACAGAGTCATCGCACGCCTCGATCCGGCCGCGGCCATGGGCCGTCCGTACCCGCCGCCGCGCGCCACCTAAGTCACCAGGGGACGTTGCCGGAGAAGGGAAATCACACCCGAGCAGGGGCCGGGATCTCTTGCGGGGATCTCACCTCGGCCTGGGGCGGATCTCTCTCGCCCGAATCCTCAACGTAAGCCGGTCGCAGGGGAGCGTCAATCAGTGGGATGAGCAGTTTCGGAAGTTCTCAGACTGTCGATGAGATGCCGCTGCCGCGTCGTCAGGCCAGCCGGGTCGCGAGCCAGGCCAAGGCGTCGGCGTAGTTCCGGTCGATGGTGGAGTGCGTCGCGCCGTCGACCTGCTCGAAGTGGACGATCTCGTCGGCGACACCGAGCCCGGGCAGTGTCTCGCGGAACGCCTGGGCGCCGAGATCGAGGAACCACTCGTCCTTGGTGCCGGCGTCGATCCAGATCGCCCGCAGCCCGCGCAGTGCCTCGGCGTGGTCCGGCGCCATCCGGACCGGATCCCAGTCCAGCCACCGCTGCCAGGCATTCGGGACCAGGGCGCCGGTTCGCGGATCGAACGGCAGCTCCGGAATTCCGTCGTCTCGCGCCGAGAAGCACGCCGAGACGCCGAGCAGCATCGACAGCAGCCCGTCGTCATTCGGGTCGACGGCGTACTCGCCGCGCTGGAAGCCATCCCACCAGGCGAAGACGTCGCCGTCGTGCTTGCGCAGGGCACGGACCGCCTTCGGAAACTCCGGGATGTAGCAGGCCTCGTAGAGCGCGTCGCCGGCATGCGTCGCCAGGCCGCCGAACAGATCGGGCCGGAGCATCGGGGTGATCATCGCGCCGAAGCCGCCGCTCGACTTGCCGGCGATGCCGCGGTGTTCGGGCGCCGCCAGGGTCCGGTAGCGGGCGTCGACGAACGGGACGACCTCGTCGCACAGGTACGAGTGGTACGCGCCGGTCCCCGGTGAGTCGACGAACTGGCTGCCGCCATACGCGGTCCAGGCGTCGACGTACACGACGACGGCTGGCGGCGCCTCGCCACGCGAGAAGACGCCGTCGGCCTCCTCGGGGAACGTCGACCGGAAGGCCCGGCGGTTGTGCCACATCGAGATAAACCCCGTGTAACCCATGATGATGTAGACCGCCGGGTAGCGGCGGTCGGGCTCGTCGTCGTAGCCGGGCGGGGTGTAGACGTGCAACGGTCGCTCGTACGGATCGCCGAGCGGGTTGTCGCGGAGCAGGTCGCTGGAGATGGTGAGATCGTCGATCCGGCCGGCGAGTTCGTCGGAAGTCCAGGGATGCATGGGCGCAACTCTGTCAGGTCGGTCTCGGGTAGCGCCGATAGACCGTGGCGGCCGCCCCGTGGAAGCCGGGCGGTGCACCAGCGGCACCGAACGTGGCCGCGATCTCCTCCATCTCGCCGACCCAGCGCCATCCCTTGCGCTCGGCCGACGACTTGGCTCGATCCAGCCGGTCCGCGACGTCCGGCAGCGACCGCGCCCACTCTCGGTGGAGCACGTCGTCGACCCCCTCGCGCTCCGCCACGCCCTCGATGGCCAGCAGCAACGCTGCCGCGCCCTTGGACCACGCCGCGTAGGTCATCTTGACCGCCGAAGCCGATCCGAGCCGCTCGTCGACGACCACCGCCTCGACCGCGGTGCCGGCGAACAGGGTGGCGACGTCAGCGGCCGCCGGCCCGGACAGATAGAACCGGGTGGTGTCCGGCTCGACCGGTGGTGACCCGACGATGCCACCGTCGACCGCGGTCGCACCGACGGCGGTGACGGTCTCGGCGATCCGGCGGGCGGTGTCGGGCGCCACGGCGTTCGCGTCGACGTAGACACCGTCGAACCCGGCGGCCGCGACCGACCACGCCAGGTCGAGCGCGGCATCCGGCGGACAGACCGAGAAGACGACGTCGCTGGCGCCGACCAGCTCGGCCAGGGTCCCGGCGTCGGTGAACCCGGCCGCCTCGGCTCGGTCCCTGGTAGCCGGGCCGCGCCCTTCGGAGGCCCAGCCCACCTCGTACCCGGCGTCTCGGAGTCTCGCCCCGATCGCCGAACCCATGTCACCCGGATGCAGCAGTCCGATCATGTCGCCATCAAACCGCGATCGGACCGGCATCGTCACGGGGTACGTCTCGCGTACGCAATCCCGGCGCGAACCCCTTCGCCGCGTCGATACCCTTGACCGGTGACGCCCGACCAGCTCTCCGATGCCATCGTCGCCGCCCTCGACGCCGCGGTCCGCGACGGCGACCTCACCCTGTCCGACGGCGTGCCGGCGAGCGTCCGGGTCGAGCGACCGAAGGTCAAGGAGCACGGCGACTACGCGACCAACGTGGCGATGCAGCTCGCCAAGTCGGCCGGTCGGCCGCCACGCGAGATCGCCGAGCTGATCGCCAGCCGGCTGGCCGAGACCGACGGCATCGCTGCCGCCGAGGTGGCCGGCCCCGGATTCCTCAACGTCCGGATCGACGCGGGCGCGCAAGGCGTTCTGGCGGCCGAGATCGTCGCGGCCGGCGAGTCGTACGGCGGCAGCGACCAGCTCACCGGCGTCAAAGTCAACCTGGAGTTCGTCTCGGCCAACCCGACCGGCCCGGTGACGCTCGCCTCCGCGCGATGGGCCGCCGTCGGCGACAGCCTGGCCCGGATCCTCGCGGCGATCGGCGCCGAGGTGACGCGGGAGTACTACTTCAACGACCACGGCGGCCAGATCGACCGGTTCGCCCTCTCGCTGCTGGCCCGGGCGCGTGGCCAGGAGCCGCCCGAGAACGGCTACGTCGGCGACTACGTCGAGGAGCTGGCCAGCACGATCGTCGAGGCCAATCCGGATGTGCTGTCGCTGCCGGACGACGAGGCCCAGGAGGTCTTCCGGCGCGAGGGCGTGGCCTTGATGTTCGACGAGGTCAAGCGGAGCCTGCACGACTTCGGCGTCGACTTCGACGTCTACTTCCACGAGGCCTCGGTGCACGAGTCCGGTGCGGTCCAGGAGGCGATCGACCGGCTGACCAAGCTGGACCAGACGTACGAGAAGGACGGTGCTGTCTGGCTGCGCAGCACCGACTACGGCGACGACAAGGACCGGCCGCTCATCCGGTCCAACGGCACCGCGACCTACATCGCCGGCGACGCCGCCTACTACCTCGACAAGCGGCAGCGCCGCGGCTTCGACCGGGTCATGATCCTGCTGGGAGCCGACCACCACGGCTACATCGGGCGCTACCGCGCGTTGAGTGCGTCCTTCGGCGACGACCCCGACGAGAACCTCGAGATCCTGATCGGCCAGATGGTCAACCTCGTACGCGACGGCCAGCCGCTGCGGATGTCGAAGCGGGCCGGCACGGTGCTGACGATGCAGGACCTGGTCGACGCGGTCGGGATCGACGCCGGTCGCTATTCGCTGGTGCGGTTCTCGATGGACGCGACGATCGACCTCGACCTCGACCTGTGGGCCCGGCAGACCCAGGACAACCCGGTCTTCTATGTGCAGTACGCCCACGCCCGGCTGGCTTCGATCCTGCGTAACGCCGCCGACCTGGGCCTGGCACCAGCTGCCGCCGACTTCGACCCGGCCCTGCTGAACCACCCGCGCGAGGGCGACCTGCTGCGGGCGCTGGCCGAGTTCCCGCGCGTCGTCGGCCAGGCCGCTGTGCTGCGTGAGCCGCACCGGGTCGCGCGCTACCTGGAGGACACCGCCGCGTCGTTCCACAAGTTCTACGACGAGTGCCGCGTGCTGCCGCTCGGCGACGAGGCACCGTCGCCGTTGCACGCCGCGCGGCTGCTACTGGTCGCCGCGACCCGGCAGGTCATCGCCAACGGCCTGGGCCTGCTCGGCGTGACGGCGCCCGATCGGATGTGAGTCGGCAACATGCGTACCCACGAGGCCGGAGCGCGACCTGGCCGGGCGGAGCATCGCGGCCCGGCCTGGCTGGCGTCGCCGGTCGACGTCAATGCTCTGGTCGAGCCGCTGTGGTCGAGGACCGTCGAACGTGATTCAGCCGGTCGCCTGACGGTCGGCGACGTCGCGGTGACCGAGCTCGCCCGCGACTTCGGCACTCCGATGTACGTGCTCGACGAGCGTGACTTCCGCGAGCGCGCCAGGGCGTTCCACGACGCGTTCGACGGCGTCGACGTCTACTACGCCGGCAAGGCCTTCCTCTGTACGGCAGTGGTCCGGTGGGCGATGGAGGAGGGGCTGCGGCTCGACGTGTGCACCAGCGGCGAGCTGGCCGTGGCGCTGCGCGCGGGTCTGCCCGCCGAACACATCGGATTCCACGGCAACAACAAGAGCCGGGCCGAGCTGCGCCGGGCGGTCGAGGCCGGTGTCGGACGGCTGATCGTCGACTCCGACGACGAGATCGACCGGCTCCTCGAGCTGACCGACGAGCTCGGCCACACCGCACACGTGATGGTCCGGGTGACGGCCGGAGTCGAGGCGCACACCCACGAGTACATCGCGACCGCGCACGAGGACCAGAAGTTCGGCTTCTCGATCGCCGAGGGCGCCGCCCTTCGCGCCGTACGCCGGGTCCTGGCCGCCCCGCGACTGGAGCTGGTCGGACTCCACTCGCACATCGGGTCGCAGGTCTTCGACACGTCCGGGTTCGAGGTCGCGGCTCGTCGGGTGCTGGCGCTGCATGCCGAGGTGCGCGACAAGCTGGGTGTGACGCTGCCGGAGTTGGGGCTCGGCGGCGGCTTCGGCATCGCATACACCACGCAGGACTCGCCGTCGACGCCGGCCGAGCTCGCGGACGGGCTGCTCGCCATCGTCGCCCACGAGTGCGAGTCGATCGGGATCGACGTACCGCGGCTGTCGGTCGAGCCCGGTCGCGCCATCGTCGGCCCGTCGATGTGCACGCTCTACGAGGTGGGCACGGTCAAGCGGGTGCCGCTCGACGGCGGTGCCACGCGTACCTACGTCGCGGTCGACGGCGGCATGAGCGACAACCTCCGGACCGCGCT
>DATFRX010000278.1:0-2551 GCA_035262905.1 Nocardioidaceae bacterium | reverse complement strand
GAGGGCGTAGAGGTCCCGCATCGTCTCGGGGTCCTCGACCGCCTGTCCGGCCGACTCGACCCAGACGTTGGGGCCCCACACCGGCGACTGCTTCGGCGCACCGACCAGGAAGCCGGTCAGCCGATCGCCGTCGACCGCGACCGCGCCGGACGCGTCGTCCCACTGCAACGCGGTCGCAATCTCGGCCTCGGCGGCCACCGGATCCTCGTATCGCGGCGACAGCAGCGGCTGGCTGCGTCGATGGGCGGCATGCCGAGCCGCGAGGAGCCGACCCGCGGGTACGACATCTTGGGGCTCGAACGGCCGGATCGTCGTCATGCGCAGACCTTAGGTACGCCGGGCGTGTCCTGTCAGCGGGATTTCGGCTCCGTGGCGCCGCCCGGTCGCGTGAATGGAGTCGTGGTGGCGAGCACGACGAACCCGAGTCGCTCGAGGATCGGCCGGCTGTCGTCGGACGCGTCGACCTGGAGGTAGCGGTAGCCACGCTCGGCGGCGAGTCGGGCCCGATAGGCGACCACCGAACGAAACACGCCACGGCCCCGCCACTCCGGCAGCGTCCCGCCGCCCCAGAGGCTGGCGAACTCGGTGCCGAGATAGAACTCGACCCGCGCCGCACACACCGGGGTGTCGCCGGCCCAGGCGACGACGGCCGCCATGGTGGGCGGCTCGTGGTCGATGCCGGTCAGGATGGCGCGGCCGATGCTCGCGTGATCGCCGCCGAACACCTCGTTGTGGACCGCGACCACCGCATCGACATCGGCTTGGTCCGTGACTGGCCGAAGCTCGACACCGGGCGGCGGCGGAACGTCGAGATCCAGGTCGGCGATCTCGGCCACGAGCATGGTCTCGTCCGGCTCTCGTACGAATCCGGCCGCGACCAGCCGATCCGGGAGGTCGGGCGGCTGGTCGTACGAGAAGTGCTTCCACTCCCACGGTCCGGCGACGTCGGCGAACCGGCGAACCTGCTCGGCGATCACCTCGTCCGCGTTGCCGCTGTCGAGGTCGGACCACAGGACGCCGTTCCAGCCGCCGTCGGTGGAACGGAATCGGACGACGTGGCTGTCCCGCTCGACCTGGGCGTCCGGATCGGTCGCGCCGCGGCGGATCTGGTCGTTGAACGCCCGAAGCACAGCCTGCCGGTCCATGTCACTGCCCGTCTTGGTCGCTCTGGTCGGTGTGCTTCGACTGGCCCGGCGGCTCCTTGATCTGGCCCGGCGGCGGGGGCTTGTCGGTCGGCCGGCCGGGTGCCACATCAGTCGAGGGGGTCGGCTGGTCGGACGGCTGTACGGAAGGCTGGGCGGTCGGCCGGGCGTCCCTGTTCTTGGTCGTCCGCGGTGCATCGGTCGCCGGGGTCGCGCTCTGCTCCGCCGCGGTCGTCTCCTGCGTCGGACGGGGATTGTCGTCGTATCGCATGCGGGGGAGCTGATTCTGGGGCGGGCTATCTGGCTCGGTCGTCGTCGTGTCTGGTGACGAACCGCGCCCGTCGGCGTGATCTCCGAGGTCGCCGATGTCGGGCGGGGTTGTGAACGGCGCCAGGTAGACGACCGCGCCCACGACGCCGGCCACGATCAGCATGCTGCCGTGCCGGACCGGCGACGCCCAGGTGGCCAGCGCGACTCGTCGCCGCTCGCGCGGGGGTGTGGCCGCTGCTGCCGCCGCAGCCGCGGCCGGCTCGTCGCGTCGAGCCCGAGTGTCGACGAGCTCCCAGACGTTGGCCAGCCCGACCCCGATGATGACCGCCTCGAGCAGCCAGAGGAACATGCCGGCGAGCAGGCCCACCGATGCCAGGTCCGCGGTGACGGTCCACAGCAGGCTGAAGGTCAAGAAGGCGGCACTGGCGGCCACCGTCAGTGCCCAGGCCACGATGCCCCGGCCGGCCCAGATCCGGCCGAGCGGCAGCCAGACCAGGACGGCGGCCGCGACGACGACGGCGGCCAGCGCCGAGTCGGCAAAGGTTCGGCCGATCAGCAGGCCAATGCAGATTGCGGTCAGGCCGATGCCGCCAGCAGCCATCGCCAGCTTGCGCCGTCGGCCGTGGGAGCTGGGCGGCATCCGACGAGTTGCCCGGCGTGGCCTGATTGTGAAAACCAGGGCAATTGCCGGAATCATGAGCAGAGCTGCTGCCACAAAGACAAGCGCGAGCTGCTCGAGCATGGTCGACATCGTAAAGCGGGTCCTGTACGCGGTCGGCCCGCCCCCGTGGCGAGCGCTTCGGAGACCCTATGGCCAGGGGGTTATCGGCTGCATCTGCCGAAGGTCCCGATCGGAACTAATCACGTACGGTTTCGGCCGGTGCGGTGAAGTTGAGGACATCGCCACTCGCCTCGGCGCCCGGCTGGTGGGCAGCTAGCAGCTCGACGATCAGATCGCGGGCCTGCCGGACATCGGTCTCGGCGGTGTCATGGTGCCCTTCGACGACGTAGAGCGCCTCGGTGGTCTGCGGCCCGGTCGCACTCTGGGCGCTCTGCCGCCAGCACCAGCGCCTCGCACCGACGACGCCGTCCTGGTCGACGAACACGACCTCGCCCGGCTCCGGGTGGACCGACTCGCT
>DATFRX010000277.1:0-4466 GCA_035262905.1 Nocardioidaceae bacterium | reverse complement strand
AGGTCGAGCTCGCCAAGCGGATCGAGGCCGGCCTGTTCAGCGAGGAGAAGCTCGGCAGCGGCGACAAGGTCTCGACCAAGCTCCACGAGGAGCTCGAGTGGATCGCCGAGGACGGCCGCCGGGCCAAGACCCACCTGCTCGAGGCCAACCTGCGGCTCGTCGTGAGCCTGGCCAAGCGCTACACCGGCCGCGGCATGCTGTTCCTCGACCTCATCCAGGAGGGCAACCTGGGTCTGATCCGGGCGGTCGAGAAGTTCGACTACACCAAGGGCTTCAAGTTCTCGACCTACGCGACCTGGTGGATCCGGCAGGCGATCACCCGGGCGATGGCCGACCAGGCCCGTACGATCCGGATCCCGGTCCACATGGTCGAGGTCATCAACAAGCTGGCCCGAGTGCAGCGGCAGATGCTGCAGGACCTGGGTCGCGAGCCCACTCCGGAGGAGCTCGCCAAGGAGCTCGACATGACCCCGGAGAAGGTCGTCGAGGTTCAGAAGTACGGCCGGGAGCCGATCTCGCTGCACACGCCGTTGGGCGAGGACGGCGACTCGGAGTTCGGCGACCTGATCGAGGACTCCGAGGCGATCGTTCCGGCCGACGCTGTGTCGTTCACGCTGCTGCAGGAGCAACTGCACGCCGTGCTCGACACCCTGTCCGAGCGCGAGGCCGGCGTCGTGTCGATGCGCTTCGGTCTCACCGACGGCCAGCCGAAGACGCTGGACGAGATCGGCAAGGTCTACGGCGTCACGCGTGAGCGGATCCGTCAGATCGAGTCCAAGACGATGTCGAAGCTGCGCCACCCGTCCCGCTCCCAGGTGCTTCGCGACTACCTCGACTGACCCGTCTGACGGTCAGCGGTCGGTCGGGCTGGTCGGCCGCCGAAGGTCGGACTGAACCGTGATTTAGTTGAGCGCGTGCCGCGCCAACAGCCGAGCGATATCCACGCGCATCCGCGGGATCTCGTCGCAGAGGCCGTGCACGACTACGGCGAGCACGCGGTCATCGACATGTGCCTGGCACTGCTCGACGGGCACACCGACTACGACCTGCTGCCGTTGCCACTGTCCTACCTCGGCGGCGCCCACGCGGTCACCCAGCTCGGCCGGGGCCATAACCTCGTCATGCGCCGGCAGGAGCACTGGCCGCGGGCGTGGGCAGCCCGGGCGCTGCGCTACGTCTGGCAGCCCTACGCCGAGCCGGGCGTCGTGGCGGCCCTGTCCGATCCGGCCTGGCGGGTCCGGGAGACAGCCGCCAAGCTTGTCGGGCAGCGCGAGCTCGGCAGCGGTGCCGAGGCGCTCGTCCCGCTGGTCGCCGACGAGTCGTCGCGGGTGCGGGCGGCGGCGATCCGGGCGCTCGGTGTCGTCGGCGAGTACGAGCACGCGGTGCTCCTCGCCGACCTGGACGACCACGAGGTGCTGGTGCGGATCGCCATCGAGGGGGCTCGGCGAAGGCTTCGGGTCCGGCTGGACCGGGCGGTCTGAGCGGGCGGTCTGACTGGGGGTCAGGTCAGCGTCAGGCCGGTTACCCAGACTCCGGCGGCCAGCAAGGCGCCGGCCAGCTCGATCAGCAGCGCGAAGCCGCTGGCCTTGAGCGCTGCGACCGTGGCTCGCCAGGCCCTGGCGCCGTCACGCAGCCGACTCCACTCGGCGAGGTAGACGCCCACGACGAACCCGATCACGAGGCCGACGACCGGGATCACGAAGAACCCGACGATCCCGAGCAGGGCACCGGCCAGCATGGTCTCGCGGGGTACGCCGGCGTTGCGCAGATGGCGCTCGGCCACGGCGTACTTGCCGAGCGTCGACGCCACGAGCAGGGCGGCTGCGACCGCGAAGACCGCCCAGGCGGTCAGCCCTCCGGTGAGGAAAGCCCACACGCCGATGGCGGCGCCGACGAGCAGCTGGCCGGGCAGGACCGGAACGATCACGCCGGCGATACCGACGACAATGGCGAGGCCGATCAGGACCTCGCCATTGGTACTCATCTTGAGATTGTGTCGACGCAGTCAAGGCGTCCGCGACGGGCTTTAGATCTCCTCGTCCGGAGCGGTCGCCGGCGTGTCGTCGAGTCGGCCGGTCTCGTCGTGGATGTAGAGGGCGATCTTGGCCAGCTCGTCGGCGTGCTTGCGTCCGTGGTGCGCGCAGAACAACAGCTCGCCGCCGCCGGGCAGCTCGGCGCGCACGTAGGCCTGCGCTCCGCAGCGATCACAGCGGTCAGCGGCCGTGAGGGCCGCATCTCTCGCAACGGCAGTGGTCACGTCTGGCCTCCCATTTCCTCTCGGCGCCGCTTCGGTGACTACGTCGATCTCAACATACCGTCCGGGCCAATGCTTCCCGACCCAGCGGTCTCGGCGTGTGAGAGATGTCGCGCCAGCCGTCGTTTCGCTGTCAGCGGAAACGGTCGGATCGCAGCCGTGGTACGAATCAGACAAACCGGCTCGGCGTGCTGACCGTACATTCCCGGCACTCGGCTTGTGAACACATGTTCGGCGCGGTGCCATAGAGACGTCGCCCGGTCCGGGTAGCCTCAGGATGCTGTGAGAGCACGGCCCTTGGCCGCCGAGCATCGAGGGAGACGAGTGACCGCACCCACCACGACGAAGGGGGCTGCCGTGGACGCCTCCTACAACGCCAGACATCTGCTGGTACTCGAGGGGCTGGAGGCCGTCCGCAAGCGGCCGGGGATGTACGTCGGGTCGACCGACACCCGCGGCCTGATGCATTGCCTGTGGGAGCTGGTGGACAACGCGGTCGACGAGGCGCTGGCCGGAGTCTGCGACCGGATCGTCGTGACGCTGCATCCGGACGGGTCGGCCGAGGTGAGCGACAACGGTCGCGGTGTGCCGGTCGACATCGAGCCCAAGACCGGGCTGTCCGGCGTCGAGGTCGTCTACACCAAGCTCCATGCGGGTGGGAAGTTCGGCGGCGGCTCCTACGTCGCGACCGGCGGACTGCACGGCGTCGGCGCCTCGGTGGTCAACGCGCTGGCGGCCCGGCTCGACGTCGAGGTCGACAAGAGCAGCGCGACGTGGGCGATGTCGTTCCGTCGCGGGGTTCCCGGCGTGTTCGGGGGCGACGGTCCGGGGGCGAAGTTCACTGAGCAGTCCAGGCTCGAGAAGGTCCGCCGGATCAAGAAGACCGTCACCGGCACTCGAGTCCGCTACTGGCCGGATCCGCAGATCTTCGTCAAGGACGCCCGGTTCGCCTACGACGAGCTGCTGACCAGGGCGCGGCAGTGGTCGTTCCTGGTGCCGGGGCTCGAGATCCTGATCCGCGACGAGCGGGGGTCGGAGCCGGCCGAGGAGTCGTTCCGCCACGACGGCGGCATCTCGGAGTTCTGCGAGTTCCTGGCGCCGGACGAGCCGGTCACCGAGATCCTGAGGCTGCACGGCGTCGACACGTTCACCGAGACGGTGCCGCTGCTCGACGACCAGGGACACATGACGCCGCAGGACGTCGAGCGGGAGCTGACCGTCGACATCGCGCTGCGCTGGGGGACCGGCTACGAGACCGAGCAGCGGTCGTTCGTCAACATCATCGCCACGCCCAAGGGCGGCACCCATGTCTCCGGCTTCGAGCGCGGTCTGGTCAAGGCATTCCGCGACGTGCTTCCCGGCACCCGGCTGCAGAAGTCCGGCGACCCCGACGTCATCAAGGACGACGTACTCGAGGGGATGACGGCAGTCGTCACCGTACGGCTGGCCGAGCCGCAGTTCGAGGGGCAGACCAAGGAGGTGCTCGGCACCCCGGCGGTCACATCGATCGTGTCGCGGGTGGTCAACCGCGAGCTGAAGACGTTCCTCACCTCCACGAAGCCGTCGACGAAGTCCAAGGCGCGTACGGTCATGGACAAGGTCGTGGCCGCGTCCCGTACCCGCGTACTCGCTCGGCAGCAGCGAGACACCCAGCGGCGCAAGAACGCGCTGGAGTCCAGCTCGATGCCGGCCAAGCTCGCCGACTGCCGGAGCAACGACGTCGATCGGTCCGAGCTGTTCATCGTCGAGGGCGATTCTGCGCTCGGCACAGCGAAGTCGGCCCGCGACGCCGAGTACCAAGCCCTGCTGCCGATCCGGGGCAAGATCCTGAACGTCCAGAAGGCGTCGGTCGGCGACATGCTCAAGAACACCGAGTGCGCCTCGATCATCCAGGTCATCGGCGCCGGCAGCGGTCACACGTTCGACCTCGAGCAGGTGCGATACGGCCGGATCATCTTCATGGCCGACGCCGACTCCGACGGCGCACACATCCGGTGCCTGCTGACCACGCTGCTGTTCCGCTACCTGCGTCCGCTGATCGAGGCCGGTCGGGTCTTCTCCGCCGTGCCGCCGCTGCACAGGCTGGAGCTGAGCAACCCCAAGCGCGGGATGGACAAGTACGTCTACACCTATTCCGACCCGGAGCTGCAGCGCAAGCTCGCCGAGCTCGCCAAGAAGGGCGTGCGGTGGAAGGAGCCGGTGCAGCGCTACA
>DATFRX010000276.1:0-16991 GCA_035262905.1 Nocardioidaceae bacterium | reverse complement strand
TGGCGGCGTTCATCACCCCGCACGCCCTCGTCACCGTGCGGCACGACGAGGACTTCGACATCGACCAGGTGGTCGAGCGGTGGGACAACTCGATGGAGCTGGCCAAGAGTGGCGTCGGCTTCCTGCTGCACGGGCTGCTCGACTACATCGTCGACGGCCACTTCGAGGTCATCCAGACCCTCGACGACGAGATCGAGTCGCTCGAGGACCTGATGTTCGCCGAACGGCCGGACCAGACCGATCTGCAGCGACGGGCACTCGCGCTGCGGAAGAGTCTGGTGTTGGTACGGCGGGTCGTGCTCCCGATGCGCGAGGTCGTGAACTCGCTGATGCGCCGGGACCTGCACCTGGTCGACGACCAGATGGCGCCGTACTTCCAGGACGTCTACGACCATGTCCTCCGGGTCACCGAATGGACCGAGTCGCTGCGGGATCTCGTCACGACGCTGCGCGAGACCCAGCTCAACCTGCAGAGCAACCGGCTCAACTCGATCATGAAGAAGGTGACCGGCTGGGCGGCGATCATCGCCGTGCCGACCGCGATCACCGGCTACTACGGCCAGAACGTCCCGTTCCCCGGATCGCAACAGGCATGGGGTTTCTGGACCTCGACCAGCGTGGTCGTCGCGCTGTCGGTCGGGCTGTACGTGTTGTTCCGCCGCAAGGACTGGCTCTGACTCCACATCCTTCCCAGACCGTGCAACCTTCTGATCCCCCATCGCGTCTTCAGTGCGCAAATCTCATTCCATCCATAGGGGGATCTCATGAAGCGACGACTCAGCGTCACGCTGGTTGCCGTCGGCGTGGTCACATCGGCCGGCGCCAGCCTCGTGCCCGGTAACGCCCAGGCACCCACCAGCGCTCGACCCGATCCAATCCGGATCCAGCCCGGCGACCTGCTACCCGGCACCGACGCCGGCGTGCTGTACTCGACCGGCAACACGATCCACGTCGGCGACCGCGACATCCGTACCGACCTGGCCGGTCCGCTCGACGTGGTCGACCGCGCGGCGCACGGCTACGTGGTGGCGACGCGGAGTCCCGACCGGCTCTGGACCGTCCACCGCGACGGCTCGGCGACCTTGCTCGGCAGGCTGCCCGGCTCATGGGCGGACATCGAGGTGTCGACCGACGGCACTCGGGTCGCGGTCAGCTGGTTCCGCCGCGGCCACACCCACGTCGGCATCGACCGCACCACGGACGGCCAGCGGATTCACCATGCGCGATTCGCTGGCGACGTCGATCTCGACGGGTACGGCAAGCGCCGCGTCCTGCTGTCGACGTGGTCGCCGGACCGTACGTTCTGGTACACCCCGGCGTCGCAGCATCGCACGGTGATCGCCCGGCAGAAGGCGTTCAACGTCGACGTCGCGCACGACCGGATCTCCTTCGGCGTCCGGGACCCGAACGGGGTCGACGGCCTGTGTGTCCGGCTGGCTCGGCTGACGACGCCGGACCAGACCACCTGGCGCACGTGCGAGCAGAAGCCGCTGGCCTGGTCGGGTCGCGGAGGGCGGGTCCTGACGACCGACCTCCGGTCTGACGGCCTCGGCCCGCGGACCGTGCAGATGCGCAACGTCGACGGCACTCTGCTGCGGATCTTCAGTAGCGGAACCTTCGGCGATCTGCGGTTCGCCGGGAAGAACGCGGCGATGTTCAGCGTGCAGGGCGCTCGGCAGGCGGCCCTGGTCAAGTGCGCCCTCGAGGGCGGCTTCGCCCACTGCACCCTGGCCACCGGGCTGCGGCCAGCCAGCAACCTCGGCCCGAACCACGCGCTCGGACTGTCGATGCCCGGCTGACCGACGCCGTTGCCACCTGGTCAGCGCCATGTCACCCCATGCGTGGCATGGCGCTGACTGCTGTCTCCGTCACGCGGCGAACTCGGCCAGCGCGGTACGCAGCCGGCTCAGTGCGTCGGCGATCCAGGGCAGTGCGAGCGGATCGGCACTGCGCAGTGCCTGCCACCGCTCCTCGTCGGTGCGGCCGTAGAGCAGGCTGGTCGCCACGCGGAACCGCAACGCCTTCGGATCGTCACCGAACGCCTCGCCGGCCAGGACTCCCACGCCGAAGTCGTCCAGCAGCGACTCGGTCAGCTCGAACCCGGTCGAGATCCCCCGCTCGGCAAGGCGCGGTCGCAGACTCGACAGGTCCGGATAGAAGTAGAAGGCGCCGGACGGCGGACGGCAGTCGGCGCCGATCGCGACGAACTCCCGATGGACAGCGGTCGCGACCGTCTGGTGCAGCCGGCGACTGGCATGTACGTGGTCCACGACCGTCTCGGGCTCGTCGAGCACGTACTCGGCGACCGCCTGCATCGGACCGGCGAGGCTCGACCAGATCTCACTCGCCACGCCGACCACATCGGGTCGCAGCCTCCGGCCGAGCGCACCGTCGGGCAGCCGGGCGAAACCGATGCGGTAGCCGCCGAGCGCCATCGCCTTGCTGAGCCCGGTCGTGACGGCGGTGCGATCCGGAGCCAGACCGGCCGGGCTCACCACGTCATGGCCGGGCCAGGCGAGGTCGCGGTAGATCTCGTCGGACACGATGACCAGTCCATGGCGTTCCGCGACCTCGCAGACCGCCTCGACCAGGTCGCTCGGCGGCACCGTGCCGGTCGGGTTGTCGGGCATCGTGAGGACCAGGATCCCGGGATCGAGTCCGTCGGCGCGGGCCCGGCCGACCGCCTCGTCGAGCAGCGCCGGATCGGGCACACCGCCGGCCGACTCGGGGATCGGCACCGAGAGCACCCGGCGATCGACGAGCGCGGCCTGCGCGGCGTAGCTGACCCACGACGGGCACGGCAGCACCACGTCGCCGGGCAGCGTCGCGATCAGGGCGAACAGCAGCACTTTGCTACCCGGCGCGAGGACGATCTGGTCCGGATCGGTCGGCAGGCCGCGACGTTCGAGGTAGCCCGCGGCGGCTCGACGGCCGTCGAGTGCGCCTGGGACCGGGCCGTAGGAGTTGCGTCCGGCATTCGACGCCAGCACCTCGGCGACGGCCGGATGCACCGGCAGACCGGCCTCGCCGAACCCGAGATGGAGGACCGGCGCACCCGCCGCCTGCCGGGCCCGGATGCGGTTGTCGATGGCAAGCGTCGCCGACTCCTGGATCACGGCCCCGAATGTTACCCAGAAGCTAGAGTTCTACCCGCCCGTCGATCACCCGGCGCGCCAGCGTCTCGACCGGCATACCGTCGGCGAACGATCGGGCTCGGAGCATGGCGACCGCGTCGCTCATCTCACAGTCCAGACTTGCGGACACGATGCCCGCCGCCTGGTGCACGGTCGCGAGGAAGTCGGCCTCGTCGAACATCGGGACGGCCGGCACCTCGTCGTCGGCGATCGCACCCGGGACGTTGAGCACCGTGTGTGTCAATGCGTCGGCCACCCGGATCGACGCCGTCTGGACTTCGCCGGCCCCGGCCGGGGTCGGATCGTAGACCGACAGCGCCCCCAGGCAGCCGCCGGGCTCCTGTCGCAGCGGGAGACTGAGCACCGAACCGACGCCGTACTCGGCGACGACCGGGCCGTAGCGGGGCCATCGCTGCATCAGCGCGGAAGCGTCCACCCGCACCGGCAGCATGGTCCGTGCGACGTCGTGAGCCGGTCCCTCGCCCATGACGAACTCGACGTCGTGCGCGAGCCGGGCGGTGCGGTCCGACGCGGCGACGAGGGACTCCACACCGTCGTCGTCGAGCAGCGTGACCGCGGCGCTTCGTCGGCCGATCGCCGAGGCGACCGCGTCGATGAAGGTCGGCCAGGCGGTCGTCGTGTCGCGGCCGCAGGACCAACGATCCAGCCGCGACGCATAGAGCTCCTGCAGTCGGGCCGACTCGAGATGCCGGGCCTCCAGCCGCCGGTGCAGCGCGGCCATCCGGATCCGAAGCGGCCGCAGCGAACCCGGCTGCAGATCGATCCGGGCTTCGTACTCGGCGGCGATCGCAGCCGCACGAGCTGCCCGTTGACGCTCCACGACGGCGCGTTCCGAGAGCTCGGCGATCTTCGCCCTAGCGGCGACTATGGATGCCACAAGGACAATTTACGCTCTCGGGGGGGGTGTCGTACCAGTGCATAGGTCCTTAGATCGGCGCACTATCCGGGTCGAGGTGACCAGACCGTGGCTTACGGGCGTATAGTCCGATCAAGCGGCGCGGGAAGGAGGGGGCTCCGTCATGGAGGACCGCGAAGCCTGGCTCGCCGACACCATGATCGACTTTGCCGACAGCATGGATGTCCGCGAGTCTGCCTATCTGGACACGCTGACTCGCCACCTGTCCGTGCTGGTCGCACCGGCCGAGATCGGTCTGCTGGTGACGACCGACACCGGCAGCCTGGCGACACCCGCCGCGAGCACCGGGCGGATGCGAGATCTGATGTCGGTGGAATCCCGCTACAAGGAGGGACCCTGCACGACCTGCCACGGCACCGGTCAGCACCTGAAGCACCAGACCCTCGATTCCGTCGACAGGAGCTGGCCGCGATACGGCCCGGTCGCCCGGGGTGCCGGCTTCTCCGGCGTCAGCGCCTATCCGCTGCGCCGGGGCACCGAGATGCTCGGAGCGATCAGCGTGCTCGACCCGGACCAGCAGACCGCCGACGGGATCGACGGCGAGCTGCTCGCCATTCTGGCCGGTGCCGCCACCCTCGGCCTGAGTCATCAACGTGCCTATCGGCACAGCCAGCGCCGCGTCGAGCAGTTGCAGCGAGCGCTGCACAGTAGGGTCGTGATCGAGCAGGCCAAGGGCATGGTGGCCGCCCGCCGCAACATCACCCCCGACGCCGCGTTCGAGATCCTGCGCGGCCACGCGCGCCGCAACGGCCATCGACTCAGCGCGATCGCCGAGGAGGTCGTTGACGGCCGGCTCAGCGACGAGAGCCTGGTGCCGCCTACCGAGGGCGTGTCCGACCGCTAGTTGCGGCTGACTTCCTCGATCAGGAGCACCAGTCCCCCGTTCGGCCCGTCGAGCGGCGAACAGCTGACCGAGCAGGTGATCGTCCGCCCGATCCGGTTGATCGCCTCCACTTCGACCGGCCCGGCCCGGTGCCCGGTCTCGAGGCAGCGCTGCACGACCACGCGTACCTCCTCGGTCGGCAGGCCGAAGTCGAGGGTGAAGAACCCGCGCTCCTGCACCTCGTCGAGCCGCAACCCCCACAGGTCGCTCGCACCGCGGTTCCAGCTGCGCACCAGCAGTTCGGCGTCGAGCACGACGACGGCCGCGGCGACGCTGGACAGCACGCCCTCGAGGAAGGTACGCGCCTCGTCCAGCTCCGTCGTGCGCGCCCGCATCTCCTCGTTCATCGTCTCGAGCTCTTCGTTGCCCGACTGGAGCTCCTCGTTGGTCGTCTCCAACTCCTCGTTGGTCGACTGGAGCTCCTCGTTGGTCGTCTCCAACTCCTCGATGCTGGACTGGAGCTCCTCGTTGGTCGTCTCCAACTCCTCGTTGGTCGACTGGAGCTCCTCGTAGGCCGTCTCGAGCTCCTCGCGGTTGCGCTTGACCTCGCGCTGCAGCCGGGTCGAGATCGTGGAGTCGAGGAAGATGATCATGACCCCGGCCGACAGGCCGTCGCCGTCCCACAGCGGCTGCACATGGAGGTCGAGGTACTGGATCTCGTCCGATCCCAGGATGCGCTCGACTCCGCTTACCCGGACGACCCGGCGCTCGGCGTACGCGCGCTCGATCAGGGAGCGCAACTCGACCGGGCGGTAGGAGATCTCGAGATCGCGCAGCGGCCGGCCCATGTCGTGTGAGCTCAGGCCGAACATGGTGCGGGCCTGGCCGTTGAGCCCGGACACGATACCGTCCAGGTCGACCCACAGCATCGCGAACGGTGCTTCCTCGACGGCCAGGTCGCCGAGCGAGCGCTTGCGGTGGGCGCCGGACAGGCTGGTCGCGGCGATCGTGGACAGCTTGATCGTCGCAGTCTGGTTGGCCGCCCAGGCGTCGCCCGGTCGACGGCGGAAGATCCGCTGGCGCATGTTGACCGCTTCGAACCGGTTGCCGTCGGACAGCAGCATCTCGGCCTTGCCGAGGAACAGGCTGCCGCCTTCCTGCAGGGCGAAGTGGAACCGGTCGATGATCTGCGACTGGGTCTCGACGTTGAAGTACATCATCGTGTTGCGGCAGACCAGCAGGTTGAGTCGCGAGATCGGGGCGTCGGCGGTGATGTCGTGCCGGCCGAAGATCACCCGGCGACGCAGGTCCGGCCGGAAGGCGAACTGGGTGCCGTTGGGCTCGAAGTACTTCTCGCGAAGGTCGTCGGACAGCCCCTTGAGGGCGTTGGTCGAGTAGAGGCCGGTCCGCGCGTCGCGGAGGGCGTCCTCGTCGACGTCGGTGCCGTAGATCTTCACCCGGTTGAGGTAGTCCTCGGTGCCGAGCACCTCGGCGAAGGCGATCGCGAGCGAGTAGGCCTCCTCACCGCTGGAGCAACCGGCGCTCCACACCCGGATCTCGTCGTCCTTGTCCACCTTTTCGACGATGTCGGGGAGGATGTCGGATCGCAGGAACGTCCACGCGTCCGCGTCCCGGAAGAAGCCGGTGACGTTGATCAGGATGGTGTCGAACAGATGCCGGAACTCCTCGGCGCTGCTCTCGAGCCGGTCCCGGTAGTCGACGTAGTCGTCCATCCCGACGTCGTTCATCCGCTTGCGGATCCGCCGGCTGAGCGATGATCGCTTGTATCCGGTGAAGTCGAAGCCGCGGGAGTCACGGATGAACGCGAGCAGTTCCTCGAGACCGTGGTTCTCGACGGATTCGGTGGTCGCGGGGGCGATCTGAGCGCTCTCAGTGTTTTCGGCGTCCGGCTTGGTCATGATCGCTTGGCCTCCACCAATCCACAGATCACGTCGGCTATCTCATCGAGCGGCAGCACGAAGTCGACCGAGCCGGAGGCGACGACCGACTCCGGCATCCCCTTGAACTCGGCCATCTCCGGGTCCTCGACGATCACCGTGCCGCCACGCGACTTGATCGCACTCGCGCCCATCGTCCCATCACTGCCTGTCCCGGTGAGTACGCAGGCAAGTGATCGTGAACCGTACGTCGCGGCGACCGACTCAAAGAGCAGGTCGGCCGAAGGGCGTACGAAGTGGACCAGCTCGCTGCTCGTCAGGGACATCACGCCGTCGACACCCACCAGCAGGTGCCGGTTCGGCGGTGCGATGTAGACCTTGCCGGCCGCGGCCTGGTCCCCTTCGCCCGCCAGTCTGACCGGAAGCTTCGTCCGGCGTCCAATCACCTCGGCGATGATCGTCTCGTGTCGCGGATCGAGGTGCTGGACGATGACGACCGGCACCGGGAACTCGACGGGGAGCCCGCCCAGCACGCGTCCGAGCGCGCTGATACCCCCGGCGGAGGACGCGATTGCGAGGATGCCGTAGGGCTCAGCCGAATCAGTTCGGTCGCGGTCTTCGGTCATCTCGAGCATCGCAGGGGACGGCTCGCTGACACGGGGCCAGCCTATCGCCGACCGCACTCGGTGCGGGTCACGCGGACCCGTCGAGATAGGCCTTTGCCACCCGTTTGGGTGCGCGGGACAGCCAGGCCTCGGTCAACAGCTCCTCAAGCTCGGCCGGACCGATCCGATCCAGGTGGACGAGAACGATCGGATAGTTGTCGAAATGCGAGGTCGTGAAGTAGGCGTCGCCGCCGTCGGCGAGCAGCGCATGCTTCGCACCGAGATCGGGAACCCGGGCCGCCAGCGGCGGCTCCTCCGGCGCGAGATCGCCCAGCTCGGCGACGTCGACCGGTCGCAGCGGCCGGGCCCAGACGAAGAGCTTGTCCTTGACCCGCCACTGCGGCTCGTCGCCGGACCGCTCGCTGGTCTCCGGCAGGTCGAGCGCGATCCGCCGCACGTCCTCCCAGCTGGCCATGCCGCCACCCTACGACCGCACGCCGACAGTCCCTGAGGCTCCACTGGGGGTAGGCAAATCGTGAAACACGCCGGCGTGTTTCACGATTTGCCTACCCCCAGTGGAGCGGGTTCGGTCTCAGGCGGCGACGAGACGTGGGAGTGCCTCGCCGATCGGATCGCGGACCACGACCTGCGCGACCTGGTCGTACGGCGTCGGCTCAGCGTTGACCACGACGAGCGGGACACCGGCGTTGAGTGCGACGCCGCACAGCGACGCGGCCGGCTGCACTTGGAGCGACGTGCCGACCGCGAGGAAGAGGTCGCACCGCCGGGACGCGTCGAGACTCGCGTCGAGCACGTCGGGATCGAGCTTCTGACCGAACGAGATCGTGGCCGACTTCTGGATGCCGTCGCACTCCGAGCACGGCGGGTCGTCCTCGCCGGCATCGACCCGGTCCAAGACCTCGGCCATCGGCACCCGCCGCCAGCAGGTCAGGCAGATCGCCTCCCAGATCGTGCCGTGGATCTCGTGCACCAGGTCCGGCGACGATCCGGCAGACTGATGCAGCCCGTCGATGTTCTGGGTGACGATCCCAGCCAGGCGGTCCTGGCGCTCGAGATCGACCAGCGCCCGATGGCCGTCGTTGGGCTTGGCGGTCCAGGCCGGATGCTCACGCCGGTTGCGCCAGGCCCGGACCCGGACGTCCCGGTCGGCGACGTAGCTGTCGAGACTGAACATCGCCTGCGCGCCGGGATTCTTCGTCCACAGTCCCTGCGGGCCGCGAAAGTCCGGAATGCCGGAGTCGGTGGAGATGCCGGCGCCGGTCAGCACCGTGACCCGACGGGCGTCGCCGACGAGTGCACCGGCGTGGTACAGATCCGTCACATCGGCCAGCGTACGTACCCGGCGGGGATCATCCGGTCAGGGCGACTGCGGCAGCTTGACCTTGCCGCGTGGGGGCGCTGGTGCCGACGGCGGCGGGATGACCGGGCCGATGTCGCCGTCAGGCGCCTCGTCGAGGTCGACGATCACCGGTGCGTGGTCGCTCGGGCCCTTGCCCTTGCGGGCGTGCCGGTCGACCCAGGCCGCCGCGACCCGCTCGGAGACCGGCGTCGAGGCCAGCAACAGGTCGATCCGCATGCCGAGATCCTGATGGAACATCCCGGCCCGGTAGTCCCAGTAGGTGAAGAACCGCCGATCCGGCCAGCGGTCGCGCAGGACGTCGTGCAGTCCGACCGACTGGAGCGCGGCCAGCGCCTCGCGCTCGGGCGGCGTCACGTGGGTCTGGCCGATGTAGGCCTCGGGGTCGAAGACGTCCTCGTCGGCTGGCGCGATGTTCATGTCGCCGCAGACCAGTGCGGCGTCCGGGCCGGCGGCAACCACCGCCTGGAGGGCCGCCAGCCAGGCCAGCTTGTAGCGGTAGTGGTCGGAGTCGGGCTCGCGGCCGTTGGGCACGTAGACCGAGTGCACCCTGACGCCGGCACAGGTGGCGGCGACCGCGCGGGCCTCCGGATCGGGGAATCCCGGGCCGTCCGCGAGGCCGAGCACCACATCGTCCAGGCCGACCTTGGACAGGATCGCGACCCCGTTCCACTGCGGCTCGCCGTAGAGCGCGACCTCGTAGCCGCGCTCGGCCAGCGGCTCGCCGAGCAGGGCCGTGAACGCGTCGTCGGCGAGCTTCGTCTCCTGCAGGCACACGACATCGGGCTGCCGCTGGTCGAGCCAGGGCAGCAGCCGCGGCATCCGCTGCTTGACGGAATTCACGTTCCAGGTAGCCACTCGCACCGGCCCTACGGTAGCCGCCCCCACCGTCAGGATCACCGCCGCCGGTCGCCGTATCAATGCGCGCCGCGGGTCCTCCTCCAGCTAGGGAGAAGGGCAAGCGCATGAGTGTGTCCGTAGGCGGGTTGGAACTGCATCTGGGACCCAAGGTGCTCGGCGCACCGGACGACCTCGACGCCGTGATCCGCGACTTCATCGACGGGGCCGACGACGAACTGTATATCGCCGTCCAGGAGCTCGACTCACGGTCGATCGCCGATTCGATCCTGGCCGCGAAGGCCCGAGGCGTACGGGTCAAGCTGATCCTGGAGGGCGACTACCTCGTCGAGGAGCAGCCGCCGGCCGATCCGTGGACCCCGAGCGGCGAGTACGAGGAGAACCGGGTCATCCACGACGCCGTACTCCGGGCCGGCATCGACGTCGTGACCGACCTGAATCCCGACATCTTCCATCAGAAGTTCGCGGTACGAGACCCGGGCAAGTCGTCGGCGGCGCTACTCACCGGGTCGGCGAACTTCACCCAGACCGACACGGGCACCAACCTGATCACCACCGGGATCGACGCCGGCAACAACCTCAACCACGTCGTGATCCTGCACGGCCAGAGCGCATCGGGACAGTACCTCGACGAGTTCGAGCGGCTGCGGTCCGGCACCTTCGGGCCGCTGCACGAGCGCCAGGAGGCGGCGCCGCGCGAGTTCACGCTGGGTGGCATGCGGATCAAGCCGCTGTTCGCTCCCCGGCACGGGCCCGAGATGGAGATCATGAAGCAGATGCTCAAGGCCCGCGAGCGGGTCGACTTCGCGATGTACACCTTCTCGCAGTCGTCCGGCATCGACGACACGATGGGACGCCTGGTCGCCGGCGACTATGCGATCCGAGGGGTCCTGGACCGTACGCAGGGTGCGCAGAGCTGGTCCGCGACCCAGCCGCTGAAGGACGCCGGCGTCGAGTTGTTCGAGAACCGCTCGGGCACCGGCGTGCGCAAGGTGCATCACAAGCTGATGGTGCTCGACCAGCGCGTCACGATCGTCGGGAGCTTCAACTACACCGGGCCCGCGACGACGCTGAACGACGAGAACATCATCGTGCTCGGCGACCTGGAGGAGACCGACCCCGGGGCCGAGTCCGCCCAGCGCGACATCGCCGGCCACGCCCTCGCCGAGATCGACCGCATCATCAACGACCTCGCCGAGCCGGTCTGACCGACAGCACCCATCCCGCCCCACTGGCGGTAGCCAAATCCCGAAACACGCCGGCGTGTCTCAGGATTTGCCTACCCTCAGCGGGGCGCGCGCCCTAGGCGTAGCCGAACGGGGACGACTGGTCCACCACCAGCACGGTGTCGTTCAGGCGGGACACGCCGATCCAATGCTGATCGCTCTTGATCGGCATCGACCGGCTGGCCTCGATCGAGACCTCGGGCAGGCGTACGTCGAGCCGGACCAGCGCGGTCGAGACGTTCACCACCACCCCGTCGGCGTACCCGGTCTGCAGCCGGGTCGAGGGCCGGCCGCTGTACCAGCGAGAGCCGTTGACCCACATCTCGACCTGCTCGCCGGTCCAGCCCTCCTGCAACTCGACGTGCACCGTGGCCATGCGGGTCACTCGGGGTCGACGGATCCGGAGCGGTACGCGTCCGCCCGTGCCGACACGTCGTCGAGCACCGACGACAGGACGCCACGCTCGGCGAGTACGTCGTGCAGCGACTGCTGGATCTCGGCCGCGGGCTCGGTGGCGCCGGACTCGGCAAGCGCCTTCGTCGCCGACTCCACCCGGCGCCGGTAGGCGATGTGCCCCATCGTCTCCGCCGTAGCTGGGTCGGTCAGACCGTCGAGCATCTGCACGGCGTCGTCGACCCTGGCCGGCCGCTCCCGGACCGAGCCACCGACCTTGGCGACGCCGGCCAGCCGTTGCTGGGTGTCCGGGATATCCAGCACCTTGTGAGCGCTCGCGAGCGGGTTGGCCAGCGCCGCCGACGCGTGTCGCGCCGCCCGGCTGTCCGGCAGCCGATCGACCGTCTCGCGCAGCGTCTCGTTGGCGGTCTCCAGCACCTCGGTGCCGCCGAACGCGAGGGTCCGGCCGACCTCCTCGGAGAAGAACTCCTGGGCGATGTTCTCCGCCTCACGACTCTGTGGCGGCCGGACCCGCAGCCGCAGCGGCCGGCTCGTGACCAGAGCGCCGTCGATCTCGGCCGCGACCTGGACGTCGTAGACGCCGGGCTGCGACAGGTCCCAGCCGTTCAGCCCGGCATAGACCGGCAGCGACTCGTACGACGACTCACCGGGCCCAAGCACCTTGGCGTGCCGGCTGTGGCAGTAGCGCGCGTACGGATGCCACTGGCGGGCCGGCCTGCCGTGGCGCTTGACGATCGCGATCAGGCCCTGGGGATCGAGAACCGTGGACGGCACCAGCGTCGGCTCGGTGCCGTGGTTGGTCAGCTTGACCTCGAGCGTGACCGGCTCCAGGAACTCGAAGACGGCATGCTCGCGATTGGCGCGCACGACGAGCTCGAGCGCTGACGTCGCGGCGGCCCCGTCCTGATCGGGCGCCTCGAACGCGTGGTCGTCGAACCAGTCGGCGTTGCCCATCTCGACGAACCGGGCCGGCGCATGGCGCATGAACAGCAGCTCGGAGTCGCTGAACCGGTAGTCGAAGTCGGCGAAGAACGCGCTCTGACCGCCCTGCACGTTGTACGGGTAGTTCATGAACGACCGCGACTCCGGCTCGTCGGCCATCGGGATCCACGGTGTGCCGAGCGACTTCTGCCAGGCGTGCGCCAGGTTGAAGGCGTGACCCATCTCGTGGGTCGCCGTCCAGAACCGCATCCGGCGTACCCAGGCGTCCGGTGCGGCATCGCCGGCAGGCGGGTTCTTGATGAACGCCTCGGTGAAGATCGCCGTCCCCTGCCGATGGTTCGGGCCGATGTCGTCGAACATGATCCCGCCGAGCGACGTGCCCTGCTCGTGCAACGCCGCCCAGAACGTCCACAGCGCCCACTGCGGCGCATTGGCGAACCGCGACCAGTAGGTCTGCATCGCGTCGTGCATCTCGCTGTCGCTCCACCGCGCATTCGACCCGGCGCCACTGAGCGGGACGACGCTGTCGTCGTCCGACCTCGACACTCTGAAGCCCGCGCGTTGGAACACCCGCTCGATCGAGAGATCCTCGCAGTCCATCGACGCCGGGCGGTTGGGGTGGTCGCAGCTGCCGATCGACGTGACCGGATGCGAGTCGGCGGTGCTGTCGTACTCGAACTCGACCGGGTGATACGTCGCGGCCTTCCAGGCGTACGTCCGGGTAAACGAGGTCTGGCCGCCGCCGCTGAAGGTCACCGTCGCCTGCCGCTGGGCCGGGAACGAGCTCGGCGTGGCGACGATGTCGACGGCGGTGTACGGGAACAGTGAGGTGCTGCCGTCGCGATACCAGACCGACCCGGTCCAGTGGTTCGATCCGACCTCGGTGAGCGACGCGATCCAGTGGTAGCGCTGACTGACGGTCGCGTACGACGTGCCGCTCGCTGTCATCTGCGGATAGCGGCCGTCGACGTCGAGGCAGAATCCCTCGCGCCGGAACAGCTCCTGCGGCAGCGCGCCACTCGGCGGCGGTCCGGGTTGCCGGCGCCACGCATAGCGTCCGCTCACCGATGTCGACGCGACGGACTGGGTCTGCTGCGGCTTCGGGGCGGGAGGCGTGTCTTTGTCGACCCGGGTCAGCACATGGGTCTGCGTGCCTTGGATGGACGACTCGCTCTGTTCGTCGGGAGTACGTTCTTGGACGTCGGTCATGGTCGGTCTCCGACTCGTCGCACACCACGGGGACGGACCCCCGCGAGCCTTGCCGACGCTACGCTCCGCTCCCGAGCCGAGGAACGGTCGAAGGTCCCGAGGTCCGTGCTTCGACCCGGTGTCGGGTCGCTCGCCTACAGTCGGGCCGTGACCGTGCATCAGCTGTCTCGCCAGGACGCACGGCGGATCGCCGTACGTGCTCAGCTTCTCGACTCGGAGCGGCCTTCCGAGCTGTTCGACGTCGTACGGCACCTGACCGGACTGCAGCTCGACCAGACCGCTGCGGTCGCACCGAGTGCCGATCTGGTGGCGTGGAGCCGCCTGGGTTCGTCGTACTCACCGGACGAGCTCAAGGATGCGATCGACGATCTCAGCCTGGTCGAGCTCCACGGCGTGGCGCGGCCGCCGGAGGACATCGCGCTCTATCGGGCCGAGATGGCGGAATGGCCCGGACGCGAGCCGCTGCGTGACTGGCAGGTCTATCTCCAGGACTGGGTGGACGCCAACAACGCCTGCCGCCTCGATGTCCTGGAGCGACTGCGCGGCGACGGGCCGCTGCCGATGCGTGAGCTGCCCGACACCTGCGTCGTGCCGTGGCGGTCGTCGGGCTGGACCAACAACCGCAACCTGATCAAGCTGATGGGCTTCATGGTCCAGCGAGGGGAGGTCGCGGCGGCCGGCCGCGACGGACGCGATCGACTCTGGGACCTGGCCGAGCGGATCTATCCCGACGAAGTGGTGCCGTACGACGAGGCCCGCCGGATCCGCGACGAGCGTCGGCTCCGGGCCCTTGGCATCGCGCGAGCTCGCGCCCAAGAGGTTGCCGCCGACCGCAACGACGTCGGAGAGTCTGGCGAGCCGGCTGTCGTCGAAGGCGTCAAGGGCGCGTGGCGGGTCGACCCGTACTGGCAGGACGGTGCATTGTTCTCGGGCCGCGCCGCGCTGCTGTCACCCCTCGACCGTCTGGTGTACGACCGCAAGCGGATCGCCGAGGTGTTCGAGTTCGACTACAACCTCGAGATGTACAAACCGGTCGCCAAACGCCGCTGGGGCTACTTCGCGCTGCCGATCCTCTACTGCGACCGCCTGGTCGGAAAGCTCGATGCGAAGTCCGAGCGCAGCGAGGGTGTCTTCCGGGTCAACGCCATCTACGAGGACGTCGCATTCGACAAGACGATGACCGCCGCGATTCAGCACGAGATCGAGGATCTGGCGGGGTGGCTGGAGCTCGATCTCGTACTGCCGGACTGAGGCCGGTCCGCGTCGTCAGATCACCCAGCGCAGCAGGCGTCCGGTGGAGTCGTCGAGGCCGGGGTGGTCGGTCAGCCACGCGGCTGCGTTGACGAACGCGTCCAGGCTTCGCATCAGCTCGCGGCGCTCCTCCTCCGGCATCGCAGCGACGACCTCGCTGAGGATCGCCAGCCGCTCGCCCATCACGTCGTCGACGAACTGCTGTCCGCGGGGGGTGAGGGTCAGCGACACCTGGCGGCGGTCTCGGGGCGACTCCCGCCGGTCCAGCAGCCCTGCGCCGACCAGCCGATCGCACGTCCGACTGGCACTGGACGCGTTGACGCCCAGCGCCTCGGCGACCGACGACAGGTTCAGCGGACCTCGGGCCTGGATCATCACGAGCACCCGGAGTCCGGGCACCGAGACCTGGTCCTCGACGGCCGCCAGCGAGTGCGCCACGGCGGCCGAGATCACCTTGCTCGCCGCCAGCAGCGTTTCGGTGTCGACGTCGGAGACGACCTCCTGCGATCGGCGAGCCATGGCGCCAGACTAGGACATGGGGTGCGCACGAGGTCGCCGTCGCAGCAGGCCGTCCCGCCTCATCCGACTGGAATCAGCGAGCGGTGATGCGCCATCACCTGGTCACAGGCGGTGCAGAGCAGAGTGCGAGTCGATGCGTGGACCGGGTTGCCGAGCGAGGTACTCGGCTCGAGGTGGCGTTCCTCGGTCCTTGCGTGCGCAGCGCACATGCCGGCGCCGCAGTTCACGCACGTCCCGACCGCCTCTTCGCGGATACCTTGAGTTCCACAATCGAAGCAGTTCATGGCCGTACCTTTCGATGTCCGCAAGATTGATGCTTGCGTTGCCGCAATCATAGCTCTGCTGCAATTATTCGCAAGTCGCAACGGCTGGCATCCGGGAAAGGCTCTACTGTGGCGCGGTGACGACCCAGCTGATCGTGCTGAACGGCGGATCGAGCTCCGGCAAGTCCGGAATCGCCCGGTGCCTGCAGGCGATCCTCCCGGATCCGTGGCTCACCCTCGGAGTCGACACCCTCGTCGATGCCCTGCCCGTCTCAATGCAGTCCGCCGAGGGCGGGATCGAGTTCGCGGCCGACGGCAGCGTGAACGTCGGAGCCCAGTTCATGGCCCTCGAGGCTGCCTGGCTGGCCGGCGTCGCCGCCATGGCACGGGCCGGCTCCCGGATCATCCACGACGACGTCTTCCTCGGCGGAGCGGCGTCACAGCAGCGGGTGAAGGACGCGCTCGACGGTCTCGACGTGCTGTGGGTCGGCGTCCGATGCGACGCAGCGGTCGCCGCCGGCCGCGAGCTCGCGCGCGGAGATCGGGTCCGAGGGATGGCCGAACTGCAGGCCGAGGTGGTCCACGACGGCGTGACCTACGACCTCGAGGTCGACACCACCAACGCCGAGTCGCTCGCCTGCGCGCGTACCATCGCCGCTCGAATCGGCTGACCGCCGGCTGCCTCAGTCCTGTTGAGCACCGCGCAACACCGCCAGCTCGGCGCCCCAGGAGTCCACGACGTCACCGAGGCCGTGGCTGCGGGCGTCCTGCTCGACGGCGGCGAAGAGCCTCCGCTGCGCGGCCGGGTCCCCGGTGTCGAGCACGGCGGTGAGCAGCTCCGCCAGTGGCAGTCGGGACCAGGTGGCGTCATCGAGCGGATGGTGCGCCAGCTCCCAGCGCAGATACTTGTTGTACGGCCGGACCCGACCGTTGAAGGCGAACACGCACCACAGCAGGCACCGGACCGACTCAGCCGCATCGAGCCGCCGCTCGAACGCGCGACCTTCGCGGTCCGACTTCAACGAGCGGTAGGCGAAGTTGAGGTAGGCGTCCAGGTAGTGATCGAGGCAGGCGGCCACCTCGATGTCGGTCAGCGTCGCCTGCGCCGTGACAGCCTCGGCCACGCCGCCCTTGTCGAGGAGCACGCGGGCGTAGGCGAAGGACCAGCGGTCGTACCAACTGCCCGGGTCCGCAGGAATGTCGCTCAGCTCGGCGAGCGTCAGGTAGATGGTGTCGATCTCCGGCGTACGGGTAGTCTCGACGCCCTCGATGGGCTCGGTGAGGATCACGTACACGTCGAGATCGGAATGCTCGGTGGCCATCCGACGCGCAGCGGAGCCGGTCAGGATGACGCCGAGGCATCGGTCGTCGGCCTCGGCCCGCTCTAGGATCCGGGCCAGCTCCGGCGTGGACTCAACGGCGTTCTCGTCCGGCGTCACCCGCGTAAGCGTGCTGATCGAGGCGGGTGGGCGCAACCGAAATGTCCTGCGCGGCTGCCGGCGGAGTCGTGACTTCGGACCCTAGACCGCCGGAT
>DATFRX010000275.1:0-7270 GCA_035262905.1 Nocardioidaceae bacterium | reverse complement strand
GTGGCCATCGACGAGATCGCCGGTGAGCACGACCAGATCGGGATCGAGCACGGCGACGATGGAGGCGAGGCCGAGCGCGATCCGATGGGCGAGTGCGGTCAGCAGCTGGTCCCCCGCGCCGGGTGTGGTCAGTGCCCGGGTCACGGCCAGCTCAGGCGTACTGGCTCGAAGGCCGCACTCGCGGGCCAACTCGAGCACCTGGGGCCCGCCGGCCAGCGCCTGGAAACCGCCGGCGTTGCTGCGACTCACCTGCCGCACGACCGGGGTCTCCGGCAGCGGCAGGAAGCCGACCTCACCGGCGCCGCCGGTCGCGCCGCGGTGCAGTGCGCCGTCGATGACGATGGCGGCGCCGAGCCCGTCCTCGGCCCATAGCAGGACGAAGCTGGCGTGGCCGCGGGCCTGGCCGACGTACTGCTCCGCGACCGCGGCCAGGTTGACGTCGTTGTCGACGCCGAACGGCACGCCGAGCTGGTCGGCCAGCCGCGACAGCAGTTGCGGATGGTGCCAGCCGGGCAGGTGCCGCGCGTAGCGCAGCCGCTCGGTGCGGGGGTCGAACGCGCCCGGCGATCCGATGACCAGCCGCTGCAATCGGGCCCGATCGATCCCGGCGTCGGCCGCAGCGCCGTCGACCGCCTCGCACACCTGCGCGACCGCGTCCGAGCCCTTGCGGCGCGGGGTACGCAGCTCGTGCTCACCGACCGTGCGGCCGGTGAGATCCGCGACCGCCGACAGGATCCGGGTCGGCGTCACGTCGAGCGCCGCGACGTACGCCGCCGTCGGATTGATCTCGTAGAGCTGGGCGCTCGGACCCGGTCGCCCGCGACTGCGACCGCCGTGGACGACCAGGCCGACTTCCTCGAGCCGGGCGAGCAGCTGCGACATGGTCGGCTTGGACAGGCCGGTCAGCTCGCCCAGCTGGCCGCGGGTCAGGGGGCCGCGCTCCAGCAGGAGGTCCAGCGCCGCTCGGTCGTTGAGACTTCGCAGCAGCCGCGGCGTGCCGTCCCTCGTCGCCATGTCGTCCTGACTGTTAGGGAAGTTTCCTATCAGCCGGAAGCTACGCCGACCCCCTCACCCTGTCAACGCCTCGAGTTCATGTCACGACGTCAGAACGGCACAGATCGCCGCATCCGTCTCCGGCGTTTCGAATTGCGCCCAGTCGCCGTGCCCGCTGTGACTACCGTCGGTCCGGTCCAGCCCGGTGTACTGGAAGATCGGCCGCCCGTGATCACCGACCACCTTGAAGGTCATGCCGTGCTGCGTGGTCGGCCAGGTGTCCTCGGGCTGGGTCGCGTCGAAGTTGCTGTTCTCCCAACTGGTCTGGGCGGTCCATCGAACCGTCGGCCCCTCGCCGGTCGGCGACAAGGACCAGCGCCCGTCGGCGTTCTGGAACACCAGACGGCGGACCAGCAGGCCGTCGACATACCACCGCGTACCCCGCCGAACGTCGTTGGCCGATTCGTAGATCTGCCCGCAGGACAGCGTGAACGCCGGCTCGTTCTGGAAGCTCGCGTCGAAGACGGTCTTGCAGGTCACTCCCTTGCCAGTGGCCTGACAGGTCGCTCCGGGCGGCGGCTCGGGCGTCAGTGTCGACGGGTCAACCGATTGACCCGCCGATGCCGCTCCCGCGGCGAAAACTGCGCCGACGCACGAAATGCCCGCCACAATCATGGACAATCGAAATCGCATCGGTCACTCCTTTCATCGACGCGAGTCTCCTTACAGGCTTGACGATTCGCCATGCCTATTTCTTGGGGGTTGAATCTGTCCGATCATGGGGAGATGGTTCGCGCCGTTGCGGATACTCGGATCCGGCTGGCCGGCCTGACGGGGCAGGCGGTGTCGGCCGCCGAGTTCTCCCACGAAGTCGATGCGGCGGTGCAGCGCACCCTCCCGTTCGACGGCTGGTGCCTGTTCGGGCTGGATCCCTTCACCGGACTACGGACCTTCCAGCTCGGCGGCAGAGGTACCGAGCACACGGTTGAGATGGCGCGGAACGAATCGTTCATGTCGGATGTGAACAAGTACGTCGAGCTGGCGGCCGCCCGGAGACCGGCCGGCTGGCTGGCGCCGAACCATCCGCTGGCTCGGCACAGCTTCCGGCTGCACGAGATCCTGCTCCCGCAGGGATTCCACTCCGAGATCCGGCTGGCACTGAGCGACCGGGATCGGTTGTGGGGCGCGTTGGTGCTCTTCCGCGAGGACCCCCATCGGTACTTCGGCGACCGGGACACCGACGCGCTGTGCGAGATCGGCGAGCCGCTCCTCGACGCGGTGCGTTCCTACCCGGTACGTCCGATCGCGCCGCAAGGCGATCCACCCGCCGCGGGGGTCGTCGCCATCTCGCCGGACGACCGGATCGTCGCGCGGTCCGACGGAGCCGAGGCCTGGCTCGCCGACCTGGTGCCCGGCGGCGACGACGAGACCCACCTCGGCGACGTGACCCGCGTCCTGTTCGATGCCGCCCATGCGGTGCGGCGCGGCGATCCGGCCGGCGGCATGACCTGCGTTCGGACCGTCAGCGGTCACTGGCTACGGGTCGAGGCCACCGCACACTGCGTCGACGGGAGCGACGTGTCCGTCCTGCTGCAGCCAGCAACCTCGCGTCAGCTCGTCGGCGCGTTCGCAGCCTGCCACCGGCTGACACCTCGAGAGATCGACGTACTGGAGCAACTCATGCACGGCCGGTCCGGCAAGCAGGTCGCGAGGCAGCTCGACCTATCCCTGCTGACCGTCAACGGACACCTGCAGTCGATCTATCGCAAGTGCGGAGTACGGGGACGCGACGAGCTCCTCGGCCGGCTGACCTGACGCGACCCGGATCAGGCAGACCGGTCCTCGTCGGCCACCTGCTGTTCGAGCTTGTCGGTGTAGCCGTCGAGCGGATCGGTGGACTCCTCGACGGCGAACCGGCATCGATCGTCGCCGAGCGACAGCAGCGAAGTCCGCTCGGCCCGCAGCCCGCTCACCGCAGGATCGATCGCGCGCATCCAGCTCGTGTCCCACGAGCACATCACCGTCGTGACCGGCCGAGCGTCGTGACGGTCGAAGAAGCCGTGCCAGAAGCAGCGTTTGACGTTCATCTCGAACAGCTCCGGCGTCGGCCGCTCGAACTCGATGTCCCAACCGTCGCCGTAGAACGCTTCCTCGGCGCGGCAGGCCTTGTCGATCTTGTCGAGCGGATCCTTGCGTTCGCTGAGCGTCTTGAACGCTTGTCCGTACGGGCGCGTCAGTACGGTTCCCATGACGTGCTGCAAGTACTGGATCGTACGGCCCTCGTCATCGTCGAACATCGGAAGCAGCGTCTCGTACGCCGCCAGCACGGCGACGCCGATGCCCAGCGCTCCCTCCGACGGCCGGTCGACGACCTGATCCTCGTCGGCTTCGGCCAGCTCGTCCGCCCGAGTCTTGATCGCGGTCATCAGCTCGTCCTCGCGCTCGGGAGCGACCAGACGGAGATAGTCGCTGATCCCGTCCAAGAAGTCGCCGGCCATCACCCGACCCATCAACCAACGCGACTCGGTACCGAGGATTCTGTCCCTGATTGTCATGACATGCCTCCGAAGCTCGATCGTCCCGAGCTCGGCCGCAGAGCCCGCCGTGACTGCCATCGTCCGTCGGCACGGACGAGGACACATCGGCCAAAAGTCCCGGCCGGTCGAAACGGCCGATCGGGCGCGGATACTTGAAGGCATGGGTCTTCCACCCGGTTCGCGGCTTCCCGCCATCGCACAGACGGCGCAGGTGGTCCGCGAGCCGGTCGGCTTCTTCGTCAATCGCCGCCGGGACTACGGGCCGGTGTTTCGCGCCAGCTTCATCGGCGTTCCCAAGATCGCGTACGTGGCGACGCCGGAGCTCGCCCAGACCGTACTGAAGAGCGACCGAACCGTTGGCGAGGCCGGCACCGCCCGCCGTGACTTCCTCGAGCCGCTGGTTGGATCACAGTCCGTGCTCTGCCTGGAGGGCGAGGCGTGGCTGCGGGAGCGCCGACTGCTCGCCCCGTCGTTCCATGGCGCCAGCGTGCAGTCCTGGGCCGACACGATCGCCGATGTCGTCGGACGCGAGGTCTCGACCTGGCCGCGGGGCGTGACGTTCCCGCTGCGGCCGCGGATGCAGCGGATCACGCTCGAGGTGATCTGGCGAATCGTGTTCGGCCTCGACAGCGACGACACCGATCCGGCGCACCAGCGGCTGCGGGAGCTGTTGCCCCAGCTGCTGACCGTCGCCGCGTCACCGGTGCTCGCCTTCGTGCCGACCAAGGTGGCGGTCTGGCTGGACAGCTCGGAGCTGGCCGGGCGCATCCCGGGCAACCGGATCGCCCGGTTCGGCCGGATCAAGCAGGAGACCGACGCGCTGCTGCTGGAGCTGATCGCCCGCCGCCGGGCCGAGCCGGACGCCGAACGCACCGACGTACTCTCCTCGCTCGCCGCCGCCGACACCACCGACGAGCAGGTACGAGACGAGCTGATCACCCTGCTCGAAGCCGGTCACGAGACAACGTCGACCGCACTCGCCTGGCTGTTCGAGCGACTGCTCCGTACGCCCGAGGTCCTGGCCGAGACCCGGAGCGCCGTCGAGTCCGGCGACGACCGCTACCTCGACGCCGTCGTCAAGGAGTCGCTTCGGATCCGGCCGGTCCTGCTCGACGCGCCCCGGTTCCTGACCGCGCCGCTCGCGCTCGACGGCTACGAGGTCCCAGCCGGCTGGTACGTCGCGCCGGTCATCCCGCTGGTCCACGCCGACCCCGAGACGTACGCCGATCCGGGCGAGTTCCGGCCGCAGCGCTTCCTCGACGGCCAGCCTCCGATGCAGGCCTGGATCCCGTTCGGCGGCAGTCGTCGGATGTGTCTGGGCATCCAGCTCGCGATTCTCGAGATGCGGGTGGTGTTGCGCGAGGTGCTGCGGCGGCTCGATCTCGACGTCCCCGATGCGGCACCGGAGCGGCTCCGGCTGCGCGGCATCACGATCGTCCCCGAACACCAGACCAGGGTCGTCGCGTCCGCGATCTGACTGGTCAGGTTCCGGCGAGCAGCAGGGCGACCGCGGCCATCGGCACCGCCCATGACATGGCCCGCAGCGCGGCTTCGAGCGGCGCCAGCAGTACGGCCCGGTCCAGCCGGATCGGATCCCCGTCCATCGGGATCAGCTCGCCGCTGACCGAGGCCGTGCGCCGACGGAGCCGTCGCGCCGGCGTACTCAGATAGCGCTGCGCATACGACGTACCCACGCCGGCCAGTGTCGCCGCGGCCGCCGCGGCCAGCAGTGCCGGGGTCTGGTCCGGCGACTGGGCGACATAGCCGACGACGACCGGGAAGCCGCCCCACCCCCAGGCGAATCCATGATCGGAGTGCAGGGCGCCATCGAACAGCTCCAGGTTGTAGCCCACGACGAGCAGCATGCCGAGCGGCACCGCCACGGCCAGCGCCCAGTTCGTCCCGTCCCAGAAGAACGCCCCGATCACCCCCAGCACGACCGCCCCGGCCAGCGACAGCCCCGCGACCGTCCACAGCGTCGACGACGGGATGTTGGTCCGCAGCGGTCGACCGTGCAGCTCGTCGAGAGCGTGTGCGGCCAGCCCGACGGCAAGGAAGAACGCGAGCACGCTGAATGCGAGTGCGGTCCAGTCGCGACTCGGTGCGATCGCCGCGCCGAGGACGACGTAGCTCAGATGCCAGATCGTGTACGGCGGGTGCAGCAGGGTCCACCAGTCGGAGACCGCCGTCCCCTGTCGGGCGTAGAAGGCGGGCGCGGCCGGCTCAGCCATGGCGCTTGCGTCCCGACATCACCAGGCCGCCGCCGAGGCTCATCGGCTGCGCCCGCACCTGCTCCAGCCCGGCCGCCTGCCACATGGCGACGTGCGTCGCGACCGGATAGCGGCGGTAGTGCTGCTCGATGGATGGTCCGAGGAACCACCCGACCCGCGCCCAGGCCTTGCCGCCCGCGACGAACCCGGCGCTCGGCAGGACGAGCCGGGTGTAGAGCCGCCAGGCGGTACGCCAGAACAGGGATCCCGGCACGCCGAACTCGAGGCTGGCGACCACGCCGCCGGGTCGTACGACACGGGCCAGCTCGGCGAGCGTGGCGGCCGGGTCGGCGACGTAGCGGAGCAGATAGGTGAAGGTCAGCGCGTCGAACGAGTCGTCGTCGAACGGCAGGTCCTCGGCCCGGCCGGCGGTCAGCGTGATCCGATCATCGCGGCCGCGCTCGGTAACCCGGCGCCTGCCCTCCTGCAGCATCGCCTCGGTGAGATCGATGCCGACCACCTCGGCGTCGGACCGATCGACCAGCATCAGGGCGACGCCAGCCGTGCCGGTCGCCACGTCCAGCACTCGGCTCGGCCGGTCCGCGACCGCCGCATCGACCATCCGCGTACGCCATCGATTGTTCTGGCGAAGCGACAGCACGTCCTCGAGGACGTCGTAGCGCCCCGGCAGGCCGCGAAACAGGCCCTGGGCGAATCGGTTCGGCTCTGCGCGGGACTGTTCGACCGCGCTCATGTGATCCGGCTGAAGCATCGGGCGCCCTCCTCGAGTGGCCGTCTCCCCCACGCTAGGCACGGCAGCGAAGCGCACCGGCCCGAGACCGCCTACCTTGCTCCTACGCTCGAGGGCGCTCGAGGGTTCATGCCGAGTCGGCAGCAGTCACCGGCGCCTCGATGACTAGCCGGACTCTGCGCCGAACCACCGGTTGTAGATCGCGTCGTAGCCCTTGCTGCCGGGTGGGATCTGGGCCAGCACCCGGTTGATGACGCGGAGCAGGTCGACGCTGCTGTTCTTCTTGACCGCCATGCCGTACTGCTCACCGGTTGGGAAGAACTGGGCCTTCTCGAAGTCTGGGTACTGTTTCAGCACATCACCCACCACGGTGTTGTCGTAGACCGCAGCGTCCACATCGCCGGAGTCGAGGGCAGCGCCGATTTGGCCGGCGTCAGCGAAGGGGACCACCTCGGCGCTATCAGGAGCGTTGTCAGAGACGTAGACCTCGCCCGTCGTGCCGGTCTGGACTCCAATCCGGCCTCCGCCGAGGTCATCGAGCGTGCTGATGCCCGATCCGCTCTGCACGACCATCTCCTGGCCGGCATCGTAGTAGGGGCTCGAGAAGTCGACGACCCGCGCCCGGTCGCCGGTGATGGTCATGGCCGCGACCGCGACATCGCACTGGTTCTGGTTGAGGACCTTGCCCGAGTCGATGTCGTCGAATCGTGTCTTGACAACCGTGGTTCCGACGCCGAGTGACTTCGCGACCGCCTTGGTCAGGTCGATGTCGAAGCCGA
>DATFRX010000274.1:0-2100 GCA_035262905.1 Nocardioidaceae bacterium | reverse complement strand
GCCAAGCGCACGCTCGGCAAGCGCCACTACGACGTGCAGATCATGGGTGGCGCGGCGCTGCACTACGGCAACATCGCCGAGATGAAGACCGGCGAGGGCAAGACGCTGGTGTCGACGCTGCCGGCGTACCTCAACGCCTTGTCAGGCAAGGGCGTCCACATCATCACGGTCAACGACTACCTGGCCCAGCGCGACGCCGAGTGGATGGGTCAGATCCACCGCTTCCTCGGCCTGACCGTCGGTGTCATCCTGCCCAACCAGTGGGGCGGTGAGCACAAGGCCGCGTACGAGTGCGACATCACGTACGGCACCAACAACGAGTTCGGCTTCGACTACCTGCGCGACAACATGGCGATGGGCTCCGACGGCCTGGTGCAGCGCGGCCACCACTTCGCGATCGTGGATGAGGTCGACTCGATCCTGATCGACGAGGCTCGGACGCCGCTGATCATCTCCGGCCCGGCCGAGCAGTCGGCCAAGTGGTACACCGAGTTCGCCCGGATCGTGGCGCGCCTGGAGCGCGGCGAGGACACGTCGTCCCGCCTCGACCGCGGGGTCGACCGGGTCGTCGACTACGACTACGAGGTCGACGAGGCCAAGCGCACGGTCGCCATCACCGAGCGCGGCGTCGCCCGGGTCGAGGACCGGCTGGGCGTCGACAACCTGTACGAGTCGGCCAACACGCCGCTGGTGGGGTACCTGAACAACGCGCTCAAGGCCAAGGAGCTCTACAAGCGCGACAAGGACTACATCGTCTCCGACGACGGCGAGGTGCTGATCGTCGACGAGTTCACCGGCCGCATCCTGCACGGTCGCCGCTACAACGAGGGCATGCACCAGGCGATCGAGGCGAAGGAGGGCGTCGAGATCAAGCAGGAGAACCAGACGCTCGCCACGATCACCCTGCAGAACTACTTCCGCCTCTACGAGACGCTGTCCGGCATGACCGGTACGGCGCAGACCGAGGCGGCCGAGTTCAACAAGGTCTACAAGGTCGGCGTGGTCAGCATCCCCACGCACAAGCCGATGATCCGGTCCGACCGCTCCGACGTCGTGTACCGGTCGGAGAAGTCCAAGTTCACCGCCGTGGTCGAGGACATCGTCGAGCGCAACACCGCGGGTCAGCCGGTCCTGGTGGGTACGGTCTCCGTCGAGAACTCCGAGATCCTGTCCCAGATGCTGCGCCGGCGCGGCGTGTCGCACTCGGTCCTCAACGCGAAGTACCACGCCCGCGAGGCCGAGATCGTCGCCCAGGCCGGGCGCAAGGGATCGGTCACCGTCGCCACCAACATGGCCGGCCGCGGCACCGACATCCTGCTCGGCGGCAACCCCGAGTTCCTGGCCGCGGCCGAGCTGCGCCAGCGCGGCATCGACCCGACCGAGTCGCCGGACGAGTACGCGGTGGCCTGGGAGGACACCCTGCCCCGCTGGGAGAAGCAGTGCGAGGAGGAGGGCGAGGAGGTGGTGGCCGTCGGTGGCCTGTACGTGCTGGGCACCGAGCGCCACGAGTCCCGCCGCATCGACAACCAGCTGCGCGGCCGCTCCGGCCGCCAGGGCGACCCCGGCGAGTCCCGGTTCTACCTGTCACTGCAGGACGAGCTCATGCGCCGGTTCCGTACCGGCGCCGTGGAGGCCATCCTGTCCCGGCTGAACGTGCCGGAGGACATGCCGATCGAGAGCAAGATGGTCACCCGCCAGATCAAGAGCGCGCAGACGCAGATCGAGGGCCAGAACGCCGAGATCCGCAAGAACGTGCTCAAGTACGACGAGGTCATGAACCGGCAGCGCACGGTGATCTACGCCGAGCGCAACCGGGTGCTCGACGGCGAGGACCTCTCCGAACAGATCTCGGGCATGCTCGACGACGTCGTCCGGGCCTACGTCACCGGCGCCACCGCCGAGGGGTACGCCGAGGACTGGGACCTCGACCAGCTCTGGTCCAGCCTCAAGCTCCTCTACCCGGTCGGGATCACCGTCGAGGACGTCCAGGAGGAGGCCGGCGGCGAGCTCAACATGATCGACAACGAGTTCCTCGAGGCGAAGCTGCTCGAGGACGCGCACGCCGCGTACGAGACCCGCACCGAGGAGCTCACGCCCGAC
>DATFRX010000273.1:0-19548 GCA_035262905.1 Nocardioidaceae bacterium | reverse complement strand
GGAGGAGGCGCGGAAGATGGGTCAGCAGGGCTGCGAACGAGTTCGCCGGCACTTCGGGCGGTCGGTGATGTGCGGCGAACTGGACCGCACGTATCGGGAGTTGCTGGGTTTGCCGGAGCCGGTGCTGGCGGGCGAGGACGTGCTGGCGGCGCCGCGGGCTCGGGTGGGGGTTTAGACACAGCAGCGACGGCGAGCGCGGGCCCGGTGCTCACCTCGTCTGGCCACGTCCCTCCCCACCACGCTAGGCAGCACCGTCAGTGGAGCGGGGCCCCGTGGTGCACCTTCTCGACTTTTTCTTTCTGTGCAAGGGATCTGGGGCCCACTTTGTCAGTGGGTAGTGTTAGATTCGAACACATGATCGAGGACCGAGTACGTGAGTTGGTGGCCGGCATTCGGTCGGCTGCGGACTCATGGTCGCCGGCCGATCGGATCGATGAGATCGCCGGTCTGGAGGCGGCGATCGGCATGCTGCAGGCGGTCCTCAATGTGGAGGCGGCGGCCTACGTCGACCAGCGACGGGCCGCGGACCGGGCTGCGGGCGCGAGTGTCGGGCTGGCGGGTCGGGGTGCGCCGGTCGAGATCGCGATGGCCCGTAGCGTGTCTCGCCCCACGGTGGACTATCAGCTCGCGTTCACCCGCCAGCTCGTCTCGGACCACCCGCGGTTGCTGGCTGCCTGTCTCGACGGGCAGGTCGGGCAATCGGCGGCCAAGCACATCGTTCACGCCACGGAGCCACTGGCCGCCGAGCAGCGACGGGGTCTGGATAGCCAACTGACCGACCTGGCCCGCGAGCTGACGCCCGGCGAGGTTCGCAAGGCGGCGGCGCGCGCGGTGTCCGCTGCCGATCCGACTGCCGCCGAGGAGCGGGCCCGGCTCGCTCGCGCCCGCAAGGCCGTTCGCGCCGTGATGAACGGCGACGGCACCGGAGCGCTGGTCGCGCAGCTGCCGGCCGAGCAGGCGCTGGCCTGTTGGCAGGCACTCGACCACGACGCGCGATGCATGAGGTCGGACGGCGACGAGCGGTCGATCAACCACCTGATGTGTGACCTGCTCGTGGAGCGGGTGACCGGCCAGGCGAAGGCATCGGATCTCAATCTCGAGGTCGCGATCGTGATCTCCGGCGGCAGCCTGCTCGGCGCCGACGACCAGCCCGCCAAACTGGTCGGACATCAGGGCGGCGACTACGGCGTGCTGCCGGCGGGGCTGGCTCGCGAGCTCGCCGACTCGGACCACGCCGGCTGGCGACGGCTGGTCTGCGACCCGATCGACGGTTGCCTGCTCTCGATGGACACGCGGAAGCGACGCTTCGACGGCATGCTGCGCAAGTTCATCCTCTATCGCGATGGCACCTCGCGACGGCCCGGCTCGGACGCTCCGATCTACGAGATCGACCACGTCAACCGCTACGCCGACGGCGGGACGACGGCCGCGGCCAATGGGGAGGGACTCGCGAAGTCCGATCACCACCTGCGCGACCTGCCGATGTGGTCGGTCCGAGCCCGTGACGGCGACGCCGCCAACGGCGTGGTCTGGACGACGCCCACCGGCCACAGCTACATGTCCAGACCGCCGCCGATCCTTGGCTACGGCAACGCCGTTCCGCCGCGATCACCCGAGCCGTGGACCTATCAGGTGCTGCGCGTGCAGTACCTCTTGCTCAAGCACCTCCGCGTGTCGGGCTCGGACGGCCGAAAGCCCTGATCACGGTGTGGTTCTAATCCTTTCGGCGTAGGTCAGATACGCACCGATACTCGTGTTCGGCGACCACCTCCGCGCCTAGATTCGACTTGATTGTCAGGGGGTGTACGCGCCAGGTGAAATCCGACGAACTGACCACAGTGCCATCGCGGCCGGCCGGCCGTGATCTGACCAGCCGCGCGTCCCTCAATGCGGTCGCGTCGGGGCTGGACTATTCGGTCCGCGCGGCGGTCGAGCTGGTGGTCAGCCCGCTGCTGGTGTCGGGGCTCGGCGCGCAGGTGTACGGCGCCTGGCGGGTGCTGTGGCAGTGGTCGGCGTATGTGTGGGGAGCGAGTGGACGCTCGGCCCAGGCGCTGCAATATGCGATCGCCAACCGGCAATGGACCGCGACCGACGAGGAGAAGCGGCGGCTGGTCGGCAGCGCGATCGTCGTGTGGGTCATCTTCCTGCCGCTGCTCCTGATCGCCGGTGCCTTGGGGGTGTGGTTCGGTCCGGAGTTCCTCAACGTTCCGCCGGGGGACTACGCCGAGGTACGGCTCGCCGCCGCCATTCTTGTCGTCGACTCGATGGCGGTCACGCTGCTGACCCTGCCGCGGTCGGCGCTGCAGGGGGAGAACCTCGGTTACGCGCGGATGGGCCTGTCGACGGTGCTGATCGCCGGCGGCGGCGGTCTGTTGGTGCTCGCGGTGGAGCTCGGCTACGGCCTGGCCGGAGTCGCGGCGGCGACGTTGACGACGACGCTGGTGACCGGCCTGGTGTTCTGGCGCATCACGCGGCGTCGGGTGCCGTGGTATGGGGTCAGCCGACCCGATCGCAAGCTGGTGCGTTGGTTCCTCGGGCTGTCGGCCTGGTTCCTCGGCTGGAAGTTCGTCCTCGAGGCGATGATCGCGAGCGACGTCCTGATCCTCGCCGGGTTCGCGTCGCTGAGTCTGGTCGCGGCGTACGCGTTGACCAAGTTCGTCGCCGAGTCGCTCAGCCAGGCGCTCAGCCTGCTGGTGCAGGCGACCATCCCGGGCATCGGCGGCTACCTCGGCGCCGGGCGGCTACGCCGGGCCGCCTCGTTGCGCGGCGAGGTCATGGCCCTGATCTGGCTGGTCGGCACGGCGGCCGGTGCGGCGGTCGTCGCCTGGAACGGCTCCTTCGTGGGCCTGTGGGTCGGTGACGACCTGTTCGCGGGTGACGTGGAGACGCTGCTGATCGTCGTACTCGCGTTGCAGATCGCCTGGATCAAGGCCGACACGTTCATCATCGACGTCGCCCTGATTCCTCGGGTGAAGGTCGTCGCTGGCATCGTCTCGGCGGCGTTGTCGATCGGTCTCGCCATCGTCGGTGTCGGCGTGTTCGACGGCGGCGTGACGGGGCTCTGCCTGGGCCTGATCGCCGGTCGCATGGTCCTCGGGATCGTCGCCCCGGTGGCGGTCGGACGGGTGCTCGAGCTCCCGATGCGGAGCCAGGTCCGAGCGGCGATCCAGCCGTTCACGGTGAGCGTCGTGGTCTTCGCCGGGGCCCTGGCCGTGAGTGAGCATTTCACGATCGACTCGTGGTTCCGGCTGATCCCGGTCGTCCTTGTCACCGTGGTCGCCGTGGGCCTGGCCGCCGCGTTCACCGGCCTGCACAAGGAGCAGCGTGACCAGCTGATCATGCGGGCCCGGGCCACCGTCAGCCGGCTGCGGAGCTCGTCATGACGGCGGCCCTCCTGTCCGCTCCGGACGCCCCCGAACGCCAGCGGCCGGTACGCAACATCTCCCGGCTCCCGGAGACGTTCGTCATCGCCGGGTCGATCGTCGCGCCACTGAATCTGCTGCTCGCCGCGAGTCTCACGGTCTACGACGTGCTCATCGGCATGGCCCTGGTGATGCTGCTGCTGGAGGGCCGGCGGATCCCGTTGCCGCCACCGGGGTATGTCGCGTGCGCCTTCGTGTTCATCTTCGCCGCCCTGCTGAGCGCCTACCGGGCGACGTACCCCCTCCAGGCACTGACCCAGATCCTCCAGTACCTGTTCATCTTCTTCGTTCAGATCCCGGTGATCCTGGCGGTGATCCGAACCCGGTTGGCGACGCTGCTGTGCCTGCTGCTGATGTGCGCCGGAACCCTCGCGGCCATGCTCTACGCCCACATCAGCGAGCAGACCCAGGGCGCCGGTCGGGTGGTGGTCTTCTACAGCGACAACCCCAACCGGCTCGGCTATCCGACGGCGTACCTGCTGCCGCTGCTGGTCGTGCTGTGGATCTGGGCGGACCGGACGTGGCGGCGCAAGCGCTGGCTGTGGACGGTGCTGCTGGCCGGCTCGGTCTACCTCTCGATCTGGGCGCTCGCCGCGTCGGCATCGCGCAGCGCGACCCTCGGCTCGATCGTGGCATTGGTGGTCTTCGTCGTGCTGCGACCCGGCGTCGGTCCCGGCCGGATGTTGATGCGAGCCGTCGGGCTGGCGGCCGTGCTCACCACCATCGTCGTGTTGCTCTGGAACACCGGACAGTTGCCCTCGACGCTCGAGGACCGGGTCCAGCGCAGCTTCAGCTCCGACACCGAGGACAGGACGCACCTGGTTCGGGACCGGGAGAACCTCGCCGACGCCGGTATGCGTGCCTTCCTCGACTCGCCGTTCCTCGGCACCGGGCTGGACAACTTCCGATACGTCGCAGTCGACTACGACCTCGATGCGACGCCGCAGTTGCCGCACAACGTGTGGCTGCAATACATGGTCCAGGTCGGGATCGTCGGCACGATCGCGATCGGCCTCTTCCTCCTGCTCTGGTTCCGTGACCTGATACGAGCGCGCCGATATGCCGGCCAGCTCGACAGCCTGCTGCTGTGGTCGATGGTCTCGGCCATGGTGGGCATCCTGAGCATCTTCTTCTTCGCCCCGGAGATGCTCGACCGGCACTACTACCTGCTCTTCGGCCTGGGCCTCGCGATGGTGAACGGGCTCCGCCACGACCGGTCGAGATGGGAGGGCGGCCGATGACCGACGACGGTATGCGCCCTTCGGTACTCCACGTGATCATGCGGGCCGGAGCCACCAACAGTCAGTACAACGAGCACTGCCTGCCGGTGTACCAGGAGCGGCGGATCACGATCGCATCCCTCTTCCCGTCCGAGGTGAAGGCGCCACCCGGACTGCGCATGGTCGAGGGTGACGGCAGCCTGCGAGGGTGCCTCCGGACGATCCGGTTCGCCCTCGAGCTCGGGCCGTACGACGCGGTGCACGTCCACGCGCCGGCCAGCGGCATCCTGACCCTGCTGGTCTACCTCCGCACGCTTCGGTCGCGGCGAGACCTGGTCTTCACGGTGCACAACTCGTGGAAGAGCTTCCGGCGTCGCAACCGCGCCTTCCTCTACCTCATCATGTTCCTCTACCCGACCATCGTGATGTGCGGCGCGGCGGCCGCTGGTGCGCTGCCGCGGGTGCTGCGCTGGATGGTGGCGCCGAGACTGTCGATCATCCCGAACGGCGTCGACGTCGATCGGATCGACGCCGCCGTGGGCCGGCGCGCGGATTACTCGCATGACGGCGGGTTCACCGTCTTGTCGGTGAACCGGCTGATCCCGATCAAGGATCCGTGGATCGTGCTCCAGTCGTTCGAGCGGCTACACGAGCCGCGTGCAGAGCTGGTCCTCGTCGGCGACGGCGAACTGCGCGAAGGCCTGGAGGCCGGTTCGAAGCTGTCCACCGCGCGGAATCAGATCCGGATCACCGGGCTCATTCCGCGCGACGAGGTCTACCGACTGCTTCGCGTCGCGGACGTCTTCATCTCCGCATCGAAAGGTGAAGGCCTGCCGGTGGCGGTGCTCGAGGCGATGGCATGCGGCTGCCCGGTAGTCCTCTCGGACATCCCGCCGCATCGCGAGATCGCGGCGGTCACGCCCGGCGTACGGCTCGTCGACGTCGGCGACATCGCCGGATTCGCGGCTGCCTTGCGGCAACTGCAGTCCTACGGCACGGCCGAGCGGCGGGCGCTCGGAGAACGACAGCGCAACAGCGTGACGGAGCGGTTCAGCGTCCGCGCGATGAATGACGCATATAGGGAGCTCTACATGCAGCTGATGGAAAGCAACGGCGGGCCGCGCCGGTCGCCTGCCGAACAGAACTGGCATCGGTCAGACAACGACGACGGCGATGTCGTTGGTCTGCTGGCCCGGATGCGCGCTCGGCTGGGCACCTGCATCGTGCTGACCCTGCTGGGTGCCTTCGCCGGCCTTGGGTACGCGCAGCTTCAGGCTCCGCAGTACCAGGCGGCGACCAGCCTGATCGTGGGCGACGTCGTCGGTGGCCCGGCCGACCAGGACGCGCTGGACGCCAGCGCGGCCCTGGCCGGCACGTACGCTGACCTGGCCCGGCGGGAACCGGTGTTGGCGCCGGTTGCTGCCGGTGGGTTCGCCGATTCGTGGCAGGACCTGCAACCCCAGGTGCACGCCCAGGTCGGTGACCGGAACCCGCAGCTCGTCGAGATCACGGCGGTGGCTCCGACGGCGGACACCGCCGAACGGCTTGCGGAGTCGGTGGCCGACGCGGTCGTCGCCCTGGCCCGCGAGGAGAACAACAACCGTCGCAACCAGTTCGTCGCTGGACAGCTGACCGAGCTTCAGGACCAGATCACGCAGACCCAGTCCGCCATCGACGAGATCAACGCCCAGATCTCCGCCGGAGCGCCCGAGGCGTCCTTCCGCACCGACCTGAGGCACCTGAACCGGACGCTCGAGGACCAGCAGAGCGACTACGCGACGATGCTGGAGACGACGGCGAACTCGCCGGTCGGTGCGAACGTGTCCGTCCTCGAGCATGCGTACACGACCCGACATCCGATCAGGCCGGATACGAAGACCATGGTCGCCGCTGGGGCCGGCGTCGGTCTCGCTCTCGCCGCCACGGTGTGCTACATCGCCGGCCGCCGCCGGACGGCGCGTGTGGACACCAGCTTCAGCGGGGCTCGGCCACCGTACGGGGGCGGACCCGAGCCGAACGGCGACGACACGCAGGCGACCCGGGCGCTGTTCGACCAGATCACATCCGACCGCGGAGGAAGTAAATGACGGAGACGACGACGTCGTCCCGCCTCCTGGATACCGAGCGGGTCACGCCTCCCCAGGGCACCCTCGGCCGCGTGGTGGAGTTGTGCGACGCGCTCGAAATGGCCGGCGTGCGCTACTGCCATTGGAAGAGCAACGACATGCTCGACCGCTCGGCCCGGGGGGAGAACGACCTTGATCTGCTCATCCACCGATCCGACGGTCAGGCCTTCGCTGAGATCCTGGCCCGGCTCGGCTTCCGGGAGGGCCGGCTGCCACCGGCCCGAGAGCAGCCGGGGGTGAGCCACCACTACTCGCTGGACGCGTCGACCGGACGGTTCGTCCACATCCACGCCCACTTCCAGCTCGTCCTCGGTGACGACACCACGAAGAACTACCGGCTGCCGATCGAGCAGGCGTATCTGGCTTCGGTGCACGGTGGCCAGCTGTTCCCGGTCCCAGCTCCCGAGTTCGAGCTCGCGGTCTTCGTCGTACGCATGATGCTGAAGCACGGCACCTGGGACGCAGTCGCCTTCGGCAAGGGCGGGCTGGGCAAGTCCGAACGCCGCGAGTTGGCGTGGCTGCTCGAGCGCGCCGACCTGGATCAGACCGAGGCCGTCGTACGCGACCAGCTGGTCGGCATCGGCGTGGACCTGTGGCGCCGGTGCCTCGGCACCCTGCAGCCGTCGGGGACTGTCGCGCAGCGAGTGGCGGCCGGCCGGCAGCTGCTTCGGGCGCTGGCTCCGCACGGCCGTCGCGGTGCGGCCGCCGACACCTGGCTCCGGGTGGCCCGGCGCGGAATGTGGGGCACCCGCCACTATGTGCTGCGCCGCCCGACCCGCAAGCGGCTGGGCCGCGTCGGAGCGACGGTGGCGGTCGTCGGCGGGGACGGCGCTGGCAAGTCGACGGCCGTCGCCGCACTCGCGGACTGGCTCGACACCACGTTCGTCGTCCGGCGGACCCACCTCGGCAAGCCGCGTCCGTCGCTGCTGACGCTGGCGGTCAAGGGTCCGATGTATGTCGGGCGCAGTGTCGGCCTGCTGCCCAGCACCGGCCTGAGCGTCGACCCGAGGACTGCCCGTCCGGAGGACTTCCCGGGTCGCGCCTGGGCGCTGTGGCAACTCCTCACCGCCCGCGACCGTCGTCTGCAGTATCACCGGGCTCGTCGGGTCGCAGACGACGGCGGCATCGTGGTCTCCGACCGTTGGCCGCTGCGTCAGATCACCCTGATGGACGGCCCGCGTACGACCTGGCTCGCTCCCCATCTCAACGGCAGCGGCGGGGTCCTACGTCGGCTGGTCGATGCAGAGGGCCGCTGCTACTCCCATGTCGCGCCGCCGGACATCCTACTGGTGCTCCGTCTCGACCCGGACATCGCGGTGGCCCGGCGTACCGACGAGCCCCCGGACTTCGTCCGCGCCCGCAACACCGAGATCCACGGAGTCGACTGGTCGGGCACCAATGCGGTCCTGATCGACGCGACGCAGTCGCCGGACCAGGTGCTCGCTCAGCTGCGGCGCGTGGTCTGGGAGAGGCTGTGATCCGAAGGTGACTCGCCGCCCACGCGTCGTCGAACTGATCGGTGCACCGGGCACCGGCAAGTCCAGCGTCGCCGCGGCGATCGAACGGCTGCCGGGCGTCGTCGTGGTCAAGGACCAGCGGCGCCGGGATCTCCCCATGCTGATCTGGTCGGCTGCGACCGCGGGCCGGGTGCTGTACGCAAAGCCGCCGGTCGGCGTGTCCCGGCTGCGCTGGATCGCCTGGGTAGGACGCAGCCGCGCCGCCCCTCGCATCGCGCGACGCCGCCTGGCCACCGGTGCGCGGACCGTCGTCTTGGACCAGGGGCCGGTCTACACGCTCGGCCGGATGGCCGAGGCGGCTAGCCGCGACTCCGCCGTCGCGCGTTGGCATCGGAGCCGCGTCGCGGACTGTGGCCGGCTTCTCGACCTGGTCATCGTGCTCGACGCCGTGTCGGGCGAGCTCGCGGCGCGGCTGCGCTCGCGGACGAAGTCGCATCGCGCTGACGACCTGCCGGCGACGGCGGCGACCGCATACTTGGAGCGCGAGCGAGCCGCCAGCCGCTCGATCGCCGCCGCCGTCGCCTCGGCGGGCGCGCGGCTGGTCGAGGTCGACGCGACGAACTCGCTGGACGAGAACATCTCGGTTGTCATGGCCGTGCTCGACGCCGACCCGGCTCGGGCCGGTGACAACGGAGGGCCGGCGTGACGGTCGTCGAGTTCTGCGGCCTCCCGGGAACCGGCAAGACCACCCTCGCCGGCCTCGTGGCCGCCGAGCTCGCCGAGCGTGACATCGCCTGCGCGATCGCGGATGCTCAGCTGTCGGCGGCCGTGTCGCGCTCCCGCCGGATCCGGCACAAGGCGGCCGCCGTCATCTGGCGGACGGCACGGCATCCGCTCCGGACCGCGACCTCGGCCTGGTGGATCGCTGGCTCCCGACAGGAGAGCGCGCGCGACGTGGTCGCCGCTCTGGTCCAGTGGCTCGCAGTGCAGCAGGCGATCACCGCGGCTCGTCGTGGGCCTGGGGTGCAGCTGGTCGAGGAGGGCGTCGTCCAGACGCTCTGGACGATCGGCCTGCGTGCTCGTCGCGACGTCGTACGCCGCCTCGCTGCGACCCTTCCGGTAGCGCTCCAGCCTGACCTGCTGGTCGTCGTCGAGGCACCGGTCGACGTGGTTCGCGACCGGCTGGCCGTGCGTCCGTCGCGCCACAGCCGTACCCAGCGGCTCGATGCCGAAGGCCAGGCCGAGGAGCTGCACCGCGGCGCCACGTTGCTGGACAGCATCACGACCTGGGCCTTCGCGGAGACCCAGGTCGTGTGCAACGACGGCCGCCGGGAGCGTGCGACCATCGCCGGTCTGGTGGCCGACCGGGTGGGCCAGATCATCGACCCACCCGCTCGGTGACGCCGGTTAGCGGACCGTCAGAACGAGTCCTTGGTTGCCGTTCGGCGTGGTGACCTCCTGTTGACCGTTCTGAGCTGGGACGAGCACCCGGTAGCGGTACGTCCCGGTCGCCGACTGCGTGACGTTGAACTCGTAGTTGATCGTCCCGGTCAGCGTCTGCTCGGTGTCCAGCACCCAGTTGCTGTTGCCCACCCGGTGCTGCAGCCGCACCACCGTTCCGTTGACGCCGGACTCGACGACGCCTCGGACGAACGCCGCCTGGTTCGGAGCGGCAGTGGTCCGGCTGAGCGCGGCCGTCACCCGCGGTTGGACCGTGACGGTCCGGTGCGGGGACTCGGCGGCGGCGAACTGGCCATTGGCCGTGTGGACCGCCCAGTACGTCGTCTGCCCGGTCGGCTGGTCGGTCGTGCTGTACGACCCGTTGTTGCCGGTGTTGACCGTCCGCAGCAGGGTCGCCGAGCCGGCGCCGACCTGCTTCCAGATCTCGACCGGGCGGTTGGCGACGTTCTGACCGGTCGTTCGCCGCAAGGTGCCACTCAAGGTCGTCGTGCCTGGCGCCGTGACGGAGTTCGGGTTCGCCGTCATGGTCAGGTTCAACGCGACCGCAGCGGCTGCCACAGAGACCGACACGGTGTCGGTCGCCTGGAACTCACCGTCGTTCGCCGCGAGCTGAAGCACGTAGTCGCCGGCCTGCGAGAACGTGGCGGTCGTATCCACCGCGCTGGCGCTCCCGAAGGTCACGTTGCCGGGCCCGCTGACCTTCGACCAGGTCGTGGTCGTCGCGCCGGGCGGGGTCGGGTTCCCGTCGTCGGTGACGGTGCCGTCGAGCGGCGCCGTGGCCGGCAGCTGGATCGGCAGAACGCTACCGGCGTCCACGATCGGCGGGTCGTTCGGCGGCGGCTTCTGCAGCCGATACTGCAGCAGCAGTACGGGCGGCGAGAGGCCGTCCTTGGCCTCGGCGGTCCGGCGGCCATCAGCAAGGGTGTCGCTCGTGCCGTCCATCATGAATGCGACCGCATTGCCCTTCGCCCAGCCCGGCCGGTCGATGATCTCCTGCATCATCGACGCCAGCTCCGGGGTCTGCTGGTTGAGGCCGGCCTCACCGATCAGGTTCCACGCCGGCGGAGTCCACGGGACCGTCGCCGTGGTCATCGACCGCGAGGTGATGTTGGCGTTGCGTCCCTGGACGTACTGCGCGGCGTTGTCGGCAGCCTCACCACGGATCCGGAACGTCGCTGCGTCCATTCCCAGCTCGTCGGTCTTGAACTGGATCTTGGCACTGACGATCTGACCGCCGGCCGGCACTGGGATGTTCTGGAACCGGAGCGCCGTCATCACGGTCTCCGGCGTCGCCGGGCCGTCGTTGCCGAACTCGTCGTCGGCGCTGGCCACGTCGACGTACCGGTCGTTGGTGCCGCCGATGAACTGCATCGCGTCGTCGGCGCCGTGCGCGATCGGAATCTGGAGCATCCGAACGCCGCCCTTCGGGTAGACGTCGACCTTGATGTCGTCGAAGTTGGTCAGCCCACCGTCGTCCGCGGTCAGCCGCAGGACGTACGACCCGACGGCCGAGAAGTTCGCCGTCGTGTTCGGATCGGTCGTCGAGCCGAAGGTGACGGTGCCCGGGCCGGAGACCGTCGACCAGGAGTACGCGAGCGTCCCGCTCGGCTGGCCGTCGTCGATGGCCGTACCCATCAGGTTCGCCGTCTCGGGCAGGTCGATCTGCTGGTCGGCGCCGGCGTTGACGGCCGGTGGCCGGTTGGTGATCGGAGCCAGGTTGACCGAGATCTCCTGCATCAAGCCGTCGTTCTCACCGGGATGGTTGTTGTTGTCCAGGCCGCGGTCCACGATGTAGTAGTTCCGGGCGCCGGAGCCGTCGCTGGCCGGCGCGATCGTGATGCCTGCCGCCTTGGTGACGTTGGCCGCGGTGGTGTCGATCGTGTTCAGCAGCGAGCCGTTGGTGTCGATCTCGAAGATGGTGTTGTTGTCGTCCAGGACGACCACCGTGTCGCGCACCGCGTCGTACTCGATGGCCTCGGTGTCGGTGGCGCCGTACTTCAGCAGGTCGTACTGCGTCGCGATGTCGTCGCCGCCGGGCGGGACGCCGTTGAAGACGCCGTTCGGACCCGGCTGCAGCTTGAACACCTGCGAGCCGACACCGTCGGACGCCCAGATCCAGCCGTGGTTGGGGTCATACGCGACGCCCTCCGGGTCGGTGAGGCCGAAGGTGGACGTCTTGAAGTTCGTCGGTGTTCCACCGGCCGCCGCCTGCACGAACAGCGATTTCTTGTCGTCGTCGCTGTAGTACGTCTGACCCGTGGTCGGGTTGAACGCGATGTCGGTCGGCTCGTTGGACCACGGCAGGGTGGTCGAGGTGCCGACCAGGCCGCCGGCTCGCGTCGAGCGGTAGATGTTGGCGCCCGCGTAGAGCGGCATCTCGTCGACCTCGCCGTCGGAGATGATCAGCCGGTCGGTCGTGGGGTTGTACGTGATGCCGGACGGGTCCGGACTCGTCGGGTTCCAGATCGTCGTGTCGCGAACCGCTACCAGACTGGCGGTGTTCGACCCGGCGGCCGACGACTCGGCTGCGGTCCCCCCGATGAGGAAGACCGCCGGCACGGCGGTGACCACGAAGGCCGACAGCACTCCCGTCGCCGTCCAGCGCTTCTTGTGTTTCGGCATCAGTAACTCCCTTCGCGCCGTCCGGCCGGCCGGACTGGGACGCGCTTGTTTTCGTGTTCGTCGCGATAGCTCTTGGTCTCGTGGCGCAGAATCGCCGTCGCCTGGCGCAGCAGCAGCCGGACGTCGTAGCGCAACGACCGTCGTCGGAGGTAGTCGAGGTCGAGCCGTACCCGCTCGTGCAGCAGTACCGACGTGTAGTAGTGCCCCGGATCGGGCTCCTGGGCCAGCCGCTCGGACTCGTCCATGCAGCCGAGCGTCGACGGTCCGACCAGACCGGGACGCACGCTGAGCACCCGGCGCTCATCCGCGCTGTAGAGCGAGACGTACTCCGGCGTCTCGGGACGCGGCCCGACCAGACTCATGTCGCCCTTGAGCACGTTGAACAGCTGGGGCAGCTCGTCGAGATACCAGCCGCGCAGCACGCGGCCAACCCGGGTGATCCGCGGGTCGCCGTCCGGGCTGATGTTGGCCGACATCCGGTGGGCGCCGTCGATCATGGTCCGGAACTTGTAGATCCGGAACGGGCGTCCGCGCTGTCCGATCCGGACCTGGCAGAACAGGCCCGGTCCGCGCGAGTCGACGCGTACCGCGATCGCGATGGCGAGCAGGATCGGGGACAGCAGGAGGATCGCGGACGCGGCAACGAGCCGGTCGAAGGCGGTCTTCAGCATCAGTTGTCGCTCCCAGCGAGCAGTCCGCTCATGCCGTGGGTGGCCGACTCGCGGAGCAGGACGAACGGCTCGGCGGCCATCAGACCGGCGGCGACGCCGTGGCGCTGGGCGTAGGCCGTGAGGGCTTCGAGCGACCGCGGATGCGGGTACGGCCGCACCTCGGTGTGATGGGTGTCGGCATACGCCTTCATCGCCAGGAGCTTGGTCTCGAGCGTCTGGCTGATGTCGACGTAGAGGTTTGGCGCGAAGACGCTGCCCGGCTGCGGTGGCGCCCAGTCGGTCGACGACGGCACCTCGAACGAGCAGACCCTGCGGACGCTCGAGCCGGCGACCGGCCGGGTCGCGACCATCGTGGCGCGGGACACGATCCGGTGGTCCTCGTTGACGTCGCCCGCGAAGTGGGTGAGCACCACGTCGGGCTGGAGCTCGCGTACGCACTCCTCGATCGGCGTGATGACGTCGAGCATCGGCACCACGTCCAGCCGCTGGTCGGCGAGCCCGACGAACACCACCTTGGCGACACCGATCGTCTCGCAGGCGCGCCGGGCGCACTCCTCCTGGAGCTCGACCTGGTCGTGCCGCGACGTCACCCCGTCGGTCAGGATGCAGACCCAGACGTCATCACCACGGCCGGCATGCCAGGCCATGGTCCCTCCGGCTCCGAGCGTCTCGTCGTCTGGATGCGCGGCGACGGTCAACACCCGCATGCAGTGTCCTCCCCGTGTCCCTACCCCCGTGTCTAACGAAGACACCAGCAAAGTGCCTCGCGAGCGATGTCGCGTCAGCAGTTCGGCGTATCCAACCTCCCACCAACGGTGGACGCGGCTCGGCTCCGGCAGTGAAACCGTGAAGAAGCCGATGAGATGAGTTAGGCAAAACGGGCAGGGTGGGACACCGATGGCTTTGCGGATCAGCGTCTTGGGCTGCGGCTATCTGGGTGCGACCCATGCGGCCTGCATGGCCGAGCTGGGCATCGAAGTGATCGGGGTGGACGTCGACCACGAGCGGATCGACGCGCTACGGCAGGGAAACGTGCCGTTCTACGAGCCCGGCCTGGAGGAACTGCTCCGCAAGCACGTCGAGTCGGGACGCCTGACGTTCACCACCTCCTACGCGGAGGCGGCCGACTTCGCCGACGTCCATTTCATCTGCGTGGCGACGCCGCAGCGCGACGGTGACTTCGCCGCCGACCTGACGTATGTGAACCAGGTGATCGACGAGCTCGCGCCGATGCTGATGCGGCCCTGCGTCGTGGTGGGCAAGTCCACGGTGCCGGTCGGCACCGCCGCGGGCCTGGCCGACCGGCTCGCCGAGCTGGCTCCGGCCGGTCACTCGGCGGAGCTGGCGTGGAACCCGGAGTTCCTCCGGGAGGGCCACGCGGTCGAGGACACCTTGCGACCGGACCGGCTGGTGTTCGGCATCGCCGGCACCGGCCAGAGCTGGCGGTCGGGGCGGACCGAGGAAGTCCTCCGCGAGGTGTACGCACTGCCGATCGCAGGCGGCACCCCTGTCGTGATCGGTGACTATCCGACCGCGGAGCTGGCCAAGGTCGCCGCCAATGCCTTCCTGGCCACCAAGATCTCGTTCATCAACGCGATGGCCGAGCTCTGCGACGCCACCGGCGGCGACGTCTCGGTGCTGGCCGACGCGATCGGTCACGATCCACGAATCGGACGGCGCTTCCTGGACGCGGGTCTCGGTTTCGGCGGTGGCTGCCTGCCCAAGGACATCCGGGGTTTCATGGCCCGGGCCGGCGAGCTCGGCGTCGGCGACGCGCTCACCTTCCTGCGTGAGGTCGACGCGATCAACCAGCGCCGCCGCGAACGCGTCGTAGAGCTGGCCGGCGAGTTGCTGACCCGACCATGGCCGGGTTCACGCGTCGCCGTCCTCGGTGCCGCGTTCAAGCCCAACTCCGACGACATCCGCGACTCACCCGCGCTCAACGTCGCCGGCCGGCTGCACCTGTACGGCTCCCATGTCACCGTCCACGACCCGCGGGCCATGGACGGTGCTCGCAAGCTGTGGCCGACGTTGAGCTACGCCGAGTCGGTCCAGGAGGCCTGCGCCGGAGCGCACGTCGTCCTGGTACTCACCGAGTGGCAGCAGTTCCGCGAACTCGATCCGTACGTCCTCGCCGACGTCGTCGAGCACCCCGCGATCGTCGACGGCCGCAACTGTCTCAACCCCGCCAAGTGGCGCGCGGCCGGCTGGACCTATCGAGGGCTCGGTCGCCGATCCGTCGACGAAGCCGTCTGATCAGGCCTTCGACTCCCAGTCCGAGCTGTCCCGGCGTTCGCGTCGCAGCCGACGGGGATTGCGCCGCGGATAGCGCACCAGCTTGGACCCGATCATGACCCACAGGGCGGTGAGCAGGGCTGACAGGCCGATCCAGACCGAGATCGCGATCACGATCCATTGCCACGTCTGCACGGCTCGCGCCTCCCTCACCTTCCACAGTGACAGAGAATCCGCGAGATTTCGCCTACGACTACACCGCGTGAGCGAGCCGGGATAACTGCTGGTCAGGCGACGACCCAGGAGTCCTTGCCGGTGAGGAGGGACTCGAGGTCGCCGTCGCCGTGCGCCTCGCGGGCGGTACGGACCTGGGCCCGGGCCTGGTCGTCGTAAGTCGGGTGCTCGACCTGGCGGAAGATGCCGATCGGCGCCCGGTGCAGCTGGCCGTGGTCGGTGAGCATCGACAGTCCGAAGGCCGCCGACGGGTCGCGTAGATGCGCGTCGTGGACGTGGATCTGCGACTCGTCGACCTCCTCGGCCTCGACGGCGAAGAAGCTGCCGCTGCTCGGCTCGCGGATCACGGCGTACTTGCCGTCCGGGCCGAACCGCACCGGCTTGCCGTGCTCCAGCGGGATCAGCGCCGACTCGGCGGTGTCGCGGTCCTTGAACGCGTCGAAGGCGCCGTCGTTGAAGATCGGGCAGTTCTGGTAGATCTCGACCAGAGACGCGCCACGATGCGCGGCGGCGGCCTTGAGTACGCCGGTCAGGTGCTTGCGGTCGGAGTCGATCGTGCGCGCCACAAAGGTCGCCTCGGCGCCGATCGCCAGCGACACCGGGTCGAACGGGTTGTCGATCGAGCCCATCGGGGTCGACTTGGTCACCTTGCCGGTCTCCGACGTGGGGGAGTACTGCCCCTTCGTCAGGCCGTAGATCCGGTTGTTGAACAGCAGGATCGTGATGTTGAGGTTGCGTCGCAGCGCGTGGATCAGGTGGTTGCCGCCGATCGACAGGGCGTCGCCGTCGCCGGTCACGACCCAGACCGACAGGTCCGGTCGCGTCACGGCCAGGCCGGTCGCGATGGCCGGGGCCCGGCCGTGGATCGAGTGCAGCCCGAAGGTGTCGAGGTAGTAGGGGAACCGCGCGGCGCAGCCGATGCCGGAGACGAAGACGATGTTCTCGCGCCGGAGACCGAGGTCGGGCATGAAGCCCTGTACCGCGGCGAGGATCGCGTAGTCACCGCAGCCGGGACACCAGCGGACCTCCTGGTCGGACTTGTAGGCCTTGCGGTCGGCCGGAGCGTCGGCGCCCGGGACGTCGGTCAGACCGTCCTGGCGCAGCTTCGGGTCGGGCAGTTGGGTTGTCATTCGTACACCTCCTCGGCGAGTCCACGGATCACGTCGGCGAGCTCGGCCGCTTGGAACGGGAGCCCGCGCACCTTGTTGTAGCCGACGATGTCGACCAGGTATTTCGCCCTCAGCAGCAGGGCCAGCTGGCCGAGGTTCATCTCGGGCAGGAGCACCCGGTCGTAGCGGCGCAGCACGTCGCCCAGATCGGACGGGAACGGGTTGAGATGCCGCAGGTGGGCCTGTGCGATCGGTACGCCCTCGGCCCGCACGCGTCGGACTCCAGCGCCGATCGGACCGTAGGTCGAACCCCAGCCGAGCACGAGCACCCGGGCCTCGCCGTCGGGGTCGTCCACCTCCATCGGCGGGATCGACTTGGCCACTGCATCGACCTTGGCCTGCCGGGTCCGGACCATGAGGTCGTGGTTGACCGGGTCGTACGAGATGTCGCCGGTGACGTCCTGCTTCTCGATGCCGCCGATCCGGTGCTCGAGACCGGCAGTGCCCGGGATGGCCCACGGCCGGGCCAGCGTCTCGGGATCGCGAAGATAGGGCAGGAAGCTCTCGGCACCGTCGTCGGCGACGTGGTTGGGTCCGGACGCGAACCCCGGGTCGATTGGCTCCAGCTCGGCAACCTCGGGCAGCTGCCATGGCTCGGACCCGTTGGCGAGGTAGCCGTCAGAGAGCAGCACGACAGGCGTGCGGTACGTGATCGCGATCCGGGTCGCCTCGAGCACCGCGTCGAAGCAGTCGGCCGGCGACCGTGGCGCGACGACCGGGACCGGTGCCTCACCGTTGCGGCCGAACATCGCCTGCAGCAGGTCGGCCTGCTCGGTCTTGGTCGGCAGGCCGGTCGACGGCCCGCCACGCTGGATGTCGCACACCAGCAGCGGCAGCTCGAGCATGACGGCCAGGCCCAGGGTCTCCATCTTGAGCGACAGGCCCGGCCCGGACGTGGTCGTGACGCCGAGGGAGCCGCCGAAGGACGCGCCGAGCGCCGCGCCGATGCCGGCGATCTCGTCCTCGGCCTGGAAGGTCGTGACGCCGAACCGCTTGTGCTTGGCCAGTTCGTGCAGCACGTCTGACGCCGGCGTGATCGGGTAGGCCCCGAGGAAGACGTCGAGCCCGGTGAGCTTGCCCGCGGTGACGATGCCGTACGCCAGCGCGAGGTTGCCGGTGATGTTGCGATAGCGGCCGGTCGGCATCGGGGCCGGCTTGACCTCGTAGCGGATCGCGAACGCCTCGGTGGTCTCGCCGAAGTTCCAGCCGGCCCGGAAGGCGGCGATGTTGGCGTCGCGAAGCGCCGGTGCGGCGGCGAACCGGGTCTGGAGGAACTCGATCGTGGGCTCGGTCGGACGGCCGTACATCCACGACAGCAGCCCGAGCGCGAACATGTTCTTGGCGCGGGAGGCGTCCTTGCGGGACAGGCCGAACTCCTTGACCGCCTCCACCGTCATGCTCGTGAGATCGACCTCGTGGACGCCGAAGTCCTCGAGGCTGCCGTCCTCGAGCGGATTGGCGTCGTAGCCGGCGCGAGTCAGGTTGCGACCGGAGAAGTCGTGGGTGTCGACGATGATCGTGGCGCCGGGGCGCAGGTCCTCGACGTTGGCCCGCAGCGCGGCCGGGTTCATCGCGACCAGGACGTCCGGCGCGTCACCCGGTGTCAGAATGTCGAAATCGGCAAAATGTACCTGGAAGCTGGACACTCCGGGCAGCGTGCCGGCCGGAGCGCGAATCTCGGCCGGGAAGTTCGGCAGGGTCGACAGGTCGTTGCCGAATGCCGCGGTCTCGGCGGTGAACCGAGCCCCGGTGAGCTGCATGCCATCGCCAGAGTCCCCCGCGAAACGGATGATCACGCGATCCAGCTGCTTGACCTGTTTGGTCACTTCGCCCTTCTCTCGTGGTGCCATCCGGCTCTCATCTTACGTCCTGGACGGTTGCCGGGCGGTGTGGCGTCCGCTACCTGGAGTACGCGGCGAACACCGCACAAGACGGCGGAAACCGCGTAGTCTGTCGAATACGGGGCCCGCACTCGGGAGGAGCTGATGGACGCCGACGAGCGTTTCCTTGGCATGTCCGCTCTGCGTCGCCTGCACGACCTGATCGGACAGCTCAACAGCGCCCGGGGACTCGAGCCCACCCTGCAGACCATCGTGGACGGGGTCGTCGACGTGGTCGGCTTCGAGGTGGCGGCGGTCAACCTGCTCGATTCGTCCGACATGCTCGAAATCGTGGCGGTTGCCGGCTGTGCCGACGCCCGGGCCAAGCTGCTCGGTCGCCGCCGCCCGCTTCGCAACCTGATGGCCGACGTCGAGCAGGCCCATCACTGGGGCGCACTGTGGTTCCTCCCGCACGAGAAGGGCGACGACGAGGACACCTCCGACGGCTCTGGCAACTGCTTCGTCCCCGACATCGAGGTCAGCGACGATCCGGACGCCTGGCATCCCGAGGACGTGCTCTACGCCCCGCTGCGGTCGCGGTCCGGCGAGCTGCTCGGCGTGTTGTCGGTGGACTTGCCGGTCGACCGCAAGCGCCCCCACCAGGCACAGCGCGAGGTGCTGGAGATCTTCGCTGCCCAGGCCGCGATCGCGGTGTCCAACGAGTTGCAGGCGCAGCGGCTGCGGGCCAGCCAGGAGATGTTCCGGATGGCGTTCGAGTCGGCCGGGACCGGCATGGCCGTGGTCGCGATGGACGCGGCGCAGCCGGGCCGCTATCGGCAGGTGAACCCGGCGCTGTGCAAGATCCTCGGCTACACCGAGGAGGAACTGCTGTCGCGCAACTGCCTGGACCTCACCCACCCGGACGACCGGCAGGCCAACCAGGAGGAGCTGATCAGCCTCGTCAACGGCCAGACCGCGAGCTATCAGGCCGAGAAGCGCTATCTGCGGGCCGACGGCCGGGTCGTCTGGGCGGCGGTCAACGCCTCGGTGATCCGTGGTGAGAACGAAAGTGACGTCTACGCGATCATGTCGGTCGAGGACGTGAGCGAGC
>DATFRX010000272.1:0-7975 GCA_035262905.1 Nocardioidaceae bacterium | reverse complement strand
GTGCAACCCCACTCGGCCCGGGTCCTCAGCGCAGTCGACGACGTGCCGCGGATCCACTTCGGTGTCGGGACCGGCGAGATCCTGCCCTTGATGGGTGCGGCCGGCGCCGATGTCGTAGGAGTGGACTGGCGCGTGTCGCTCGATACGGCGGCGGCGCGGCTCGGTGGGCGCCATGCCGTCCAGGGCAATCTCGATCCCACGGTGCTGATGGCGCCCACCGAGGTGGTCGAAGCCGAGGCGAGCCGGGTCCTGGTCGCCGGTCGATCGGCGCCGGGGCACGTGTTCAATCTCGGCCATGGCGTGCTGCCGTCGACCGATCCGGATGCGCTCACGCGGCTGGTCGAGTTCGTCCATGCGCAGCCGGTCGAGTCGGGCGCGTAGGCCGGCTCGATTTTGCGCACTCGTTGTGGGTCCGAGCCGCCTCGCACCAACAACAAGTGCGCAAAACCGTAGAGGGCCGGGCTCAGAGGTCGGCGACGACGCGGAAGCCGAGGTTGCCGCCGGAGGAGTCGCCGGTGTTGTGCGTTCGGGCTGCCACCCGGTAGCGATTGCAGTAGGAGTGGTGACACAGGTAGGAGCCGCCCCGCATGGTCCAGGGCTGGTCGCCGTTGCCGCCGGAGTAGGGCTCCCAACGGTCCGCGGTCCACTCCCACACGTTGCCGGCCATGTTGTAGAGCCCGTAGCCGTTCGGCCGGAACGACTTGACCGGCGCGGTGCCGAGATGGCCGTCGTCGAGTGTGTTCTGCCGTGGGAACTCGCCCTGCCAGATATTGCACATGTGCCGTCCGCCGGGGAGCAGGTCGTCGCCCCACGGGTAGCGGGCGCCGTCGAGACCGCCACGCGCGGCGTACTCCCACTCGGACTCGGTCGGCAGCCGGGCGCCGGCCCACGCGCAGTAGGCCAGGGCGTCGTCGTGGGAGACGTGGACGACCGGGTGGTTGGACCGGTTGCCGATGCCGGAGCCGGCGCCCTCGGGGTGCCGCCAGTCGGCGCCGTTGACCCCGACCCACCAGGGCGTGCCGGCGACCGCCCCGCGAACGGCCGACTGCGCCGCCTCGGCCAGGAACGCACCGAACACGAAGCTCCAGCCGAATCGCTCGGCCTCGGTGACGTAGCCGGTCCGCTTGACGAAGGCGGCGAACTCCGCGTTGGTCACGGTCGTCGGCGCGATGCCGAACGGGTCGACCGTCACGTCGCGGATCGGTCCCTCGGCGTCGTCGGCGAAGGCGTCCGGGTCCTCGCTGCCCATCCGGAACGTCCCGCCGGGCAGGCTGACCAGCTTCCGACGAATCCGGGCCGCCGCCGCGGGATCGGTCGCCACCGCCGGGCTGTCGGCGACGTCGGCGGTCGAACTGCTCGAGGCCGGGGCCGGCTCGCGTTGGGGGCCGCAGCAGGCGGCGTCGGACATCGTCATCCCTCGTACGAAGCGGTGGTGCTTGCTCTACGGTGCCACAGCCCCGACGCTGGTCCCATGCCCGCATCGACCGACCGGTGCCCGGTGTACGACCGGGTGGGATTGATCACGCACTCCGGTCCGGATCGCCCGGGTTGTCGACCGGCTGCTCTGGGAACCTGGGAGTCATGACTGCGGCAGCTCGATCGGGACCCATGGCCGGCCGCCGGGTCGTCGTGGTGGGCGGCGGCATCGCCGGACTCGCTGCCGCGCACGCGCTGGCCACCGCGGCCGATGCCCCCGAAGTGGTGGTACTCGAGGGCGCCGATCGGATCGGCGGAAAGCTTCGGGTCGACGAGGTCGCCGGCGCTCCGGTCGACGTCGGCGCGGAGTCGATCCTCAACACCAGGCCCGAGGCGGTCGCGCTCGCCCAGGCGGTCGGGCTCGGCGACCAGCTGCTTCATCCCGCGACGCTGTCGGCGGCGATCTGGACACGGGGCGCCGTCCGCTCGATGCCGCCGACCGTGCTCGGCGTGCCGGCCGACCTGACCGCGTTGGCCCGCTCCGGGATCGTGTCCTCGCGAGGGCTCGCGCGCGCCGGACTGGAGTCGGTGCTGCCGCGACTGCGCCCCGGCGCCGATCTGGATGCGGTCAGCGTGGCCGCGGTCGTCTCCCGACGCCTCGGCGGTGAGATCGTTGACCGGCTGGTGGAGCCGCTGCTCGGCGGCGTTTACGCCGGACACGCCAATCGACTGTCCCTGCGCGCCGCCGCCCCGCAGATCGCCGCGCTGGTCGCCGCAGGACCGTCCCTGCAGGCGGCGGCGCGGGCCACCCGGCGACGGGTCGACACCGAGCAGAAGCCGGTGTTCGCCGGGATCCGCGGGGGAGTGGGCCGGCTCACGACCGCGATCGCCGCCACGCCAGGGATCGAGATCCGCCTCGGGTCCCCGGTCCGCGAGCTGCATCGCGATGTCGACCGATGGCGGCTGGTGCTCGGATCGGTGCCCGACCCGCAGATCGTCGAGGCCGACGCGGTGGTGCTCGCGACGCCGACGGCACCGAGTGCCCGGATGCTCGCCGACTTCGCTCCCCACGTGGCGGACGAGCTGCGGCGGATCGAGTACGCCAGCATGGCGATCGTCACCCTGGCGTACCCGAGACCGGAGCAGCTTCCGACCGGGTCCGGGTTCCTGGTGCCGCCGGTCGACGGCCGGGTGATCAAGGCAGCGACGTACTCCGGGGTGAAGTGGGACTGGGTCGGCCAGGGCACCGACGCCCTCCTGGTGCGCGCGTCGATCGGCCGCCGCGGCGAGGAGCAGGTGCTGCAGCGCGAGGACGGCGAGCTGATCGACGCAGCGGTCGGCGACCTGCGCGAGGCGGTCGGGCTCGACGGCCGGCTGCTCGACGCGCGGGTGACCCGATGGGGTGGGGCGCTGCCGCAGTACGACATCGGCCACCGCGGCCGGGTCGAGCGGATCCGCGCCGCCGTCACGGCATGGCCACTGCTTGAGGTGTGCGGCGCGGCATACGACGGGGTCGGCATCGCCGCCTGTGTGGCCGACGGGACCCGGGCTGCGGGGCGGGTGCTGGCGGCCTTGCGAGCACAGCGGACAATGGCTCCATGACGACTCCTGACGAGATCAACACCGACACGCGCTACACGATGTGGTCGGTCTTCGGCCTGCGGGAGCCGCTGGCCGACACCGATCGGGTCGCCCTCGGCGACGAGACACAAGAGCTGCTCGATCAGCTAGCGGCCAAGGACGTCGTCGTACGAGGCACCTACGACGTCAGCGGAATCCGCTCCGACGCCGACCTGATGGTGTGGTGGCATGCCGAGTCGGCCGAGGCGCTGCAGGACGCGTACAACCGGCTGCGTCGCACCGAGCTCGGCCGGCACCTGTCACCGGTGTGGTCGCAGCTCGGGCTGCATCGGCCAGCGGAGTTCAACAAGGCCCACATTCCGGCCTTCCTGGCCGGGGAGGAGCCGCGGGGCTACCTCTGCGTCTACCCGTTCGTCCGGTCGTACGAGTGGTACCTGCTGCCCGAGTCCGAGCGCCGCGAGCTACTCGCCGAGCACGGCCGGATGGCCCGCGACTACCCGGACGTACGCGCCAACACGGTCGCGTCGTTCGCGCTCGGCGACTACGAGTGGCTGCTCGCGTTCGAGGCCGACGAGCTGCCGCGGTTGCTCGACCTGATGCGGCACCTGCGGGGCAGCGGCGCCCGCCGGCACGTTCGGGAGGAGGTGCCGTTCTACACCGGACGGCGCCGCCCGGTCGCCGAGATCGTGGCCGCGCTGCCGTAGCGGCGCCCGTCTGACCGGAGAATCGACATCCTGGGGGTCATGACCCCCGCGATGTCGATTCGCTCGTGCACGCGTGTGTGGAAATACCCCTAGGGGGTACGATGTTGGCTCCTGGCACCGTCCAGAGGAGTACAGGAGTCCCGATGTCCACCTTCCGAATCGATCAGGTCACCCAGCAGGCCATCTCGGCCACGGTGCACTGTCTGACCGGCTGTGCCATCGGCGAGGTGCTCGGCATGGTGCTCGCGACCTGGTGGGGCTGGGGCAACGCGGCGTCGATCGCCCTCGCGATCGTGCTCGCCTTCTTCTTCGGCTACTCGCTGACGATCGCTCCGGTGCTGCGCACGGGCCTGTCGCTCCGGGCCGCACTCGGGGTCGCGCTGGCCGCTGACACGCTGTCGATCACCGTGATGGAGATCGTCGACAACGCCGTCATCCTGGCCGTGCCCGGCGCGATGGCGGCCGGTCTCACCGACGTCCTGTTCTGGGGCTCCCTGGCCTTCGCCCTCGCGGTCGCCTTCGTCATCACCGTCCCGGTCAACCGCGCGCTGATCCGCCGCGGCAAGGGCCATGCAGTCGCCCATCAGTACCACCACGGGCACGGCTGACCCGACCGGAGAATCGACATCGCGGGGGTCCCGACCCCCACGATGTCGATTCCCGCGTACGGGTCGTGACAACCGGCGACGCACCCCTGGCCGTATTCACTGACGAGAGGGTGGACCCGACTGAGGGGATCTGGCATGACGACCGATGTGGACTGGCGCGAGCTGATCGATCGCTCGTTCGACGACGGGCCGACGCATCGCCCGGTCGAGCAGCGGCTGATCGAGGGCCGACGGGCACTCCGGCGTCGCCGGGTCGTGATCGGCGCCGCGGCAGCGGTGCTGACCGTGGCGGCGGGCGGCGTGGCCGTGGCGGTGGCGCCGTCGGAGCCGCACGCCGCGATGCCGGCCATCGACCGCCAGGACGAACAGCCGTCGGTCCCGGCCCGCGAAGCGGTGGTCTGGAAGCAATCCGGCTGGTGGATCGCGCCGGAGTGGACCGTCGAGAAGCGGATCCAGAACCCGATGGGTTACGACGAGCCGAGGCACTCGGTGGCCCTCGAGCTGGTGAATCCGCCGGATCACCGGCTGGTGCTGGCGGTCTACGACGGCCACGGCGGCACGTCGGTCAGCTCGGTGCCGAGCACGGCCGGCTCGCTCGAGACCTGGTTGTCCGGGGCGGTGGCGAACCAGCGAAACCTCGACGGTGAGCCGCAGCCGGATCCGGTCGCGTTCGGTCAGGGCGAGACGCTCGTCGCCGCCGACGGCGTCACGATCCTCGACCAGCTGCCGCACCCAGACCTCCCGGCGAGCTTCGCGGCCCCCGACGACCGCACCGCCGCCGCACTGATCAAGGAGAACGGCAAGCAGACCTTCGTCCTGGTTCGCGATACCGGCGGCCAGGTGCAGGTCATCCCGTTCCGCGGCGACTTCAACTCGCTCGACGACTTCCTCCGCTTCGCGGTGCAGCAGTACGACAGCGGGGAAGGCCTGCTGTGATGCGACGCGACGACCGGGAGGCCGCGTACGTCGACTACGTGGTCGCTCGACAGGGCTATCTGCGCCGGATCGCGTACGCCCTGTCAGGCGACTGGGATCGCGCCGACGACCTACTGCAGAGCGCCCTGGTCAAGCTCTACGTCGCCTGGCCGCGCGTGCATCGCGACGGCCGTGAGGACGCCTACACCCGACAGATCCTGGTGCGGACGAACATCGATGCGCATCGGCGCGCCTGGCGGCGGGAGCAGGCCGGGCTGGACGGCTACGACGAATCGGTCCCGGACCCGACGACGGCCGTCTCCGAGCGGTCGGAGCTGTTCGACGCGCTGCAGCGGTTGCCGGAGATGCAGCGCAAGGTCGTCCTGTTACGCCACTGGCTGGACCTGTCGGTCGAACAGACCGCGGCCGAGCTCGGCATCGGCACCGGCACGGTCAAGAGCCACACCTCGCGAGGGCTGGCCGCCCTGCAGGCTGCCCTCGCCGGCAGCGGCCGCTAGTCGGCCGGCGCCTGCGACGTCGTCGAGTCGGACGGCTCCGCCGAGTCGGTCGACGCCGCTTCGTCCGGCTCCAGCGTCAGCGAGATCGAGTTGATGCAGTAGCGCTGGTCGGTCGGGGTCTGGTAGCCCTCGCCCTCGAAGACGTGACCCAGGTGGGAGCCGCAGGTGGCGCAGCGCACCTCGGTACGGACCATGCCGAGCGTGGAGTCCTCGATGTACTCGACGGCGTCGCCCGCCAGCGGGGCGTAGAACGACGGCCAGCCGCAATGCGAGTCGAACTTGGTCTCGGATCGGAACAGCTCGGCTCCACAGGCGCGGCAGCGGTAGACGCCGACGGTCTTGGTGTGCTCGTACTCACCGGTGCCGGGGCGCTCGGTCGCGGCCCGCCGGAGCACGGCGTACTCCTCGCGGGACAGCCGGGACCGCCACTCCTCGTCGGTGTGTTGGACGCGATAACTCACATCTTCCAGAGTAAGGCGTCGCAATGGCCGTCCGCCTTCGTCATGGCGGCGGCCACCGCGGTGACGCCCTGACCTCCCCGTGCTGGGAAGGCCAGGCGCACCACCTGCGGATCGTGGTCGCTGATCTGGTCGGGGAACTCCGAGTTCATGTGCACGGTGTCGTACTCGTGGTCCAGCGCCGCCGCGGCGGGCGACAGCAGGATGTGGTCGAGCACCTGCGAGTTGCCCTCGAACACGTAGCTGTAGCGATCGCCCTCGGGCAGTCCGCGGGGCAGGTCGACCAGCGCGGTGTCGCCGGATCCGACCAGGATGTCGGCCGTCTCGGAGAAGTCGAAGTCGTTGAGATCACCCGCCACGACCACGTTCGCCGACGGGTCGGCCGCGAGCAGGTCGTCGACGAAGCCTCGGACCTCCTCGGCCTGCCGGTGCCGCTGCACCTCGGAGCTCCGCGTCGGCGGCTGGAACCGGCCCATCAGTGGGTCGTCGCCACCCTTGGAGTTGAAGTGGTTGGCGATCACGAAAACGGTCTGGCCGCGGTACTTGAACTCGCCGGCCAGCGGCTTGCGGGAGTCTTCCCAGGCGCTGTTGGTCGGGTCGATCCGTCCTGGCGACAGGCTCAGGCGTGCCCGGCCGCCCTGGACGATGACGTGGGTGGCCGTCGTGGCGTCGCCGCCTGGCCGGTCCACGAAGCTCAGTCCCTGGTCGGTGCGGAACATGAACGCCACCCGGATGTTGCCGCCCGGCTCGCCGCCGTCGGCATTGTTCTCCGGGTCGATCTCCCGCCACTGGTACGTCGGGCCGCCGGCCGCCTGGATCGCCGCCACCAGCTTGTCGAGCGTCTGGTTGGCCGCCACCGTGCCGTCGTTGACCGCGCCGTTGTTGTCCTGGATCTCCTCCAGGGACAGCAGGTCGGGCGAGGCCAGGTTGTTGACGATCGCCGAGCCCATGGCGGCGAACTGCGACGGCGGGTCGTTCGGGTCCAGGTTCTCGACGTTGAACGACGCGATCGACAGCTCACGCTTACCCGCGGGGACGGTCGACTCGCGGTCCGTACCGCCGTCGGTGTACGCCGGCAGCGTCGACAGCATCAGGTGGAAGTTGCCGAAGTTGTAGTCGAGGACGCCAGTGACCGAGCCGTCCACGGTGTCGCCGACGACCGCCGCCGGCATCGTGAGGGAGCCGAGCGCGTCGAGCACCACCCGCTCGGGGTTGGTGTCTGCGGGCCGCAGCAGGATGCCGCCGCGGTCGGTTCGCACCGTCGAGCCGCTCGGCACCACCGGCACCTCGCCGAACTGGTTGGTCGGGCCGACCACCTCGGCGTCGTCGAGCCGGACCCGCATGCCCTCCATGGACTCCCAGAAGTCGATGCCGTCGGTGTTGGCGTCGAAGGTTCCGGAGGTCTCCACGCTGCCGTTGGCGTCGTCGTCGACGACGTCGCCCGGCGGCACCCGGCCGCCCGGGCCGACCAGGGTCGCGGCCGGCAGCGGGTTGCCGTCCGACACGACGGTCACGGTCGCTCCCGACAGCTCGGTCGTCGCGAGGTTGGCGTTGCTGCTACTGCCCGGGCGGAACTCCTGGACGCTGGCCGAGACGGTGACGGCGTCGCCGACGTGGACGGTCGGAGCGGAGCTGGTGAAGACGAAGATGCCCTCGCTGGTGGCCGGGTTGGCGTCCGGCGCGGCGTCCTGCATCCAGAAGCCGTTGCTGGTCAGCTCGGTCACGATGCCGGGCACGTCCGAGACTGAGGTGCCGACCCGCGGCGACCGGTGCGC
>DATFRX010000271.1:0-4319 GCA_035262905.1 Nocardioidaceae bacterium | reverse complement strand
GCGCAACGCCCATCCGGGGTCGATCCTCGCGATCACCTTCACCAACAAGGCGGCCGGCGAGATGCGGGCGCGGGTGGCCCATCTGATCGGTGGCCGGGCCCGGATCATGTGGGTGTCGACGTTCCACTCGGCCTGCGTGCGCATCCTGCGGCGCGAGATCACCCGCTTCGGCTACTCGTCGTCGTTCTCCATCTACGACGACGTCGACTCGCGCCGGCTGATGACGCTGGTCTGCCGCGAGCTCGACCTCGATCCCAAGCGCTACAACCCGCGCGCCATCCTGAACTGGATCAGCAACCACAAGAACGAGTTGCACGACCACGAGACCGCTGCCGCCCAGGCGAGCAACAACCTCGAGCAGACCTACGCCGAGGCGTACACCGAGTACCAGCGCCGGCTCCGGGACGCCAACGCGCTCGACTTCGACGACCTGATCATGACGACGGTGCACCTCATGCAGTCGTTCCCCGAAGTGCGCGAGACCTACCGGCGACGCTTCCGGCACGTGCTGGTCGACGAGTACCAGGACACCAACCACGCGCAGTACGTCCTGGTCCGCGAGCTGTGCGCGCCGTCGAAGGATCGCGACGATGCGGTCGAGCCGGCCGAGCTGATGGTGGTCGGCGACTCCGACCAGTCCATCTATGCGTTCCGGGGTGCCAACATCCGCAACATCCTGGAGTTCGAGAAGGACTTCCCGAACGCCAGCACGGTGTTGCTGGAGCAGAACTACCGGTCGACGCAGACCATTCTCAACACCGCCAACGCCCTGATCGCCCGCAACGCCGGCCGCAAGCCGAAGCGGCTGTGGTCCGACGCGGGTGACGGTGAGCGCGTCGTGGGCTACGTCGCCGAGGACGAGCACGCCGAGGCGCAGTTCGTCGCCGAGGAGGTCGACCGGCTCTCCGACGAGAAGGCGGCCAAACCGAGCGACGTCGCGGTCTTCTACCGAACCAACGCACAGAGCCGGGTCTTCGAGGAAGTCTTCATCCGGGTCGGCCTGCCCTACAAGGTCGTCGGCGGCGTCCGGTTCTACGAGCGCAAGGAGATCAAGGACGCGCTGGCCTACCTCAAGGTCCTGGTCAATCCCGACGACGAGGTGTCGCTGCGCCGGATCCTCAACGTGCCGAAGCGAGGCATCGGCGACCGGGCAGAGGCCTGCGTCGAGGCGTACGCCCAGCGGGAGCGGGTGTCGTTCTGGTCCGCACTGCGCCGGGCCGACGAGGCGCCCGGGATCGCGACCCGGTCGCTGACCTGTGTCCAGGGCTTCGTCGCGATCATCGAGGAGTTGCAGCAGATGGTCGCCGCGGGGGAGCCGGCCGACGTCGTACTCGAGGCCGCCCTGTCGCGCAGCGGCTACCAGGACGATCTGGAGCGCTCCCACGACCCGCAGGACGAGTCGCGACTGGAGAACCTCGCCGAGTTGGTCGCCGTGGCCCGCGAGTTCGTCGGCGATGCGGCGGACACCGTGCCGGCCGACGAGGAGGGGCTGCAGCCGGGATCGCTCGGTGCCTTCCTGGAGCGGGTGGCGCTGGTCGCGGACGCCGACCAGATCCCCGACAAGGACTCCGACAGCGACGGTGTGGTCACCCTGATGACGCTGCACACCGCCAAGGGACTGGAGTTCCCGGTGGTCTTCCTCACCGGGCTGGAGGACTCGGTCTTCCCCCATGCGCGGTCGATGGACGACCCGAAGGAGATGGAGGAGGAGCGCCGGCTCGCCTACGTCGGCGTGACCCGGGCGATGCAGCGACTCTACGTCTCGCGCGCGGTCGTTCGCTCGGCGTGGGGCGCGCCGATGCACAATCCGGCCTCGCGGTTCCTCGACGACCTGCCGGACGACCTGGTCGACTGGCGGCGCACCGAGGCAGACGGGACCCGTTGGACCGGTGTCTCGACCGGGTTCTCGACGGGGGTACGCCAGGCGTCGTCGTCTCGTACGCTGCCGAGCCGGCGCACCGCCAACCGCCGTCCGGTGCCGAGCCTGGCGCCGGGCGACCGGGTGGTGCACGACAGCTTCGGCATGGGCACCGTGGTGTCATTGCAGGGCAGCGGCGAGCAGGCGGTGGCCGCGATCGACTTCGGTTCCGAGGGCGTCAAGCGGCTGCTGCTGCGCTATGCGCCGGTGGAGAAGCTCTGAGCACTCCGCAGCTCTGAACGGTGGCGCAGCTCTGAACGAGGGCGCAGTGCGTCAGGGCTGGACGCCGTGGTTGATCAGCGCCGTGTAGGGGTCGATGTCCTGGCCGTCCTCGGTGCCGTCGGGGATCCGGACCTCGAGGTGGAGGTGCGGGCCGGTGACGTTGCCGGTCGCGCCGACGTAGCCGATCAGCTGACCCGGGTCGATCTCCTCGCCCACGGACACGACGTAGGACGTCTGGTGCGCGTACCAGATCTGGGTGCCGTCATCGAGCTCGGTCTTGACCAGGTTGCCGTAGGCCGAGTCGTAGAGGGTGTCGATGACGGTGCAGTGGGCGACCGACACGATCTTGGTGCCTTCGGGGGCCGAGAAGTCCAGGCCGGTGTGGTAGGTCGCCCACAGGTAGCTGGTCTCGCCCCAGCGGGCACTCAGGGTGTAGCCGACGACCGGCAGGACCCACTGATTCGCCTTGATCTCCGCGGACAGCTTCTCCGACTGGTCGGCGAGGTCGGCGAGGGCCTGGTTGCGCTGCCGGACCTGCATCCGGGCCTGGCGCTGGAGCGTCTCGCGATCGACGCTGCGGCTGACGAGCACGCCACCGCCACGGGCGTAGGTCGGGCCGGCACCCGGCTGGGCGGCGAGTTGGGCGACGGTCGGGTCGCTGGTTTCGGTGGCGCCGCTGTTGGACGAGAGCAGGACCGCGCCGCCGCCGGCGATCACCAGCGCCGTGGCGCCGAGGACGGCGGGCGTCGGAATCAGACTGCTGCGGCGGGTCGCTCGACGCGAGCCAGGCTTGCAGTGCCTGGGTGCGGAAGGACCCTTATTAGCGGAGCGTTCTCCCCCAACACTCTCCGTGTCCAGTCTCACGGCGGGAACATCTGCGCGTCGCTTCGGAGCGGGACGCGGCACCGAGAAACCTCCTGTTGGCGAACACGGACTCGGCGACCATATCGGATCGCTAAGTGAAAGCAAACAACGAGTACGAGGCGTACTTGGAGGCTTACACAACGCAACGAAGGGTGCCCGTTATGTCAGGAGATTACCACTGTTTCATCGGCTAGATTTCCGGGGAGACAACTCATTTCACGCGTGACGAGGGAGCTGCATCGATGCCGAAGCGAATCGTGGTGGCCAAGCCGGGTCTGGACGGCCACGACCGGGGTGCGAAGGTCGTCGCCCGGGCGCTGCGCGATGCCGGCAATGAGGTCATCTACACCGGTCTGCATCAAACGCCGGAGCAGATCGTCGACACCGCCATCCAGGAGGACGCCGACGCCATCGGACTCTCGGTGCTGTCCGGCGCCCACATGACCCTGTTCGCCAAGGTGCTCAGTCTGCTCGAGGAGCGCGACGCCCGCGACATCGTCGTGTTCGGCGGCGGGATCATCCCCGACGACGACATTCCGGTGCTCGAGAAGTCGGGGGTCGCCAAGGTCTTCACGCCGGGGGCGACGACGACCGAGATCGCCGACTGGGTGCGGGATCACGTACGCGACACCTCCGAGGTGTGAGTCCCACCGCCTGAGGGTCCAGGGCTACAGCAGCGCCGGCAGTCGCGCAGCGAGCAGCTCGTAGTCGCGTGGCGTGTTGTACGCATGGGCGGACAGCCGTACGAACGTCCGGGCCCCGTGCGACGTCACCGTGAGCTCGGCGCCGATCTCGCCGGCCGCTCGGTGCTTGAAGGCGTCGCCCGCCTCGTGGTCGCCACCCGACCATGGCACCGCGAGCTCGACCAGCCGCATGGTCGGCGCCGGGCTCGCTATGTCCGGCGGCGTCGTGCCGACCGACTTCGCGACGAGCGCGGCCGCCTCGTCCAGCATCGGGGACAGCTCGGCCCGCCGTCGCGGCCAGTCGAGCTCGGCCAGCACCTCCAGCGACACGGGTGCGGCCACCCAGCCGACGTAGTCGTCGGTCGCCTGCCAGTCGAACCGCTGGGGGAGCGGTTCGGGCTCGGCCCACGACGCGATCAGCGGCAGAGTCCGTGACCGCCAGCGCTCGGCGACGGCGAGGGTTGCGGTGCCGCGGGGAGCGCAGGGCCACTTGTGGAAGTTGCCGGTCCAGAAGTCCGCTCCGTCGACGACCGGCTGGTCCAGCAGGCCGGGTGCGTGCGCGCCGTCGACCACGACAGGCACGCCGGCGCGTTGGCACAGTGCGACGACCTGGGTGACCGGGAACAGCATCG
>DATFRX010000270.1:0-5520 GCA_035262905.1 Nocardioidaceae bacterium | reverse complement strand
AGTCCCGCGAAGCCTCCCGGACCGTGATCGGCGTCGACAGCCTCGCCCTCGGCGGCGGCCTTGAGATCCCATCCGGCGGAGAAGAACCGGTCACCGGCGCCGGTCAGGACCGCCACCCGCAGCGACGGATCGTCCTCCAGCCGCCGAAACGCGTCGTACAGCGCATGGCTGGTCGAAACGTCGATGGCGTTCGCCTTGGGCCGATCGAGCGTGACGACGAGTACGCCGTCGACGACGTCCAGCTGCACCGGCTCACTCATCGGGATCGCCTCCAGGTCAGTACGTCGCGCTCTCGCCACTGGCTTGCTCAGCCAACCGGATCAGGGCATCCACCGCCACCGCGCCGTGCGGGAGTACGAGCAACGGGTTCACCTCGAGCTCGACGAGGCGCTCGGCGTGGTCCAAGGCGAGGACCGTGATGCTGGCGATGGCGTCGACGACTGGGTCGAGGTCGACGCTCCGGCCGCGGAACCCGGTCAGCACCGGCCAGATCCGGAGGCGGCGCAGGGCGGCACGGATGTCGGCTGCCGTTGCGGGCAGGAGGATCGTGGCGGCGTCCTGGATCAGCTCGACCAGCTCCCCGCCGGCGCCGAGCGTCAGCGCGAGTCCGAACTGCGGATCACCACGCACACCGACGATGAGCTCCAGAACCACACCGTCGACCATCTGCTCGACAAGGAACTGGTCACCGAGTCCGGGCATGTCCGCGACTGCCTGGCGCACCGCGTCCTCGGAGTTCAGGCCGAGCCGTACTCCCCCGACGTCTGACTTATGCGCGACCTCGGTGGACAGCGCTTTGAGTACGACGGGGAAGCCGAGCTCGGCTGCGAGGCCGGGTACGTCGCCGGGATCGCGCGCCGCAAGTGATCGGGGAACGGCGACGCCATAGGACGCGAGGGTCTCCTTCGCGCGTTGCTCATCCAGTTGCTCCACCCGGCTGACATCGGCTGGCGAGACCGGCAGCAACGGAGGGACAACATCGGGTGCAGCTTGCGCTTCCCCGATCCGCTGGGCGGCCACGATTGCCACCAGACAGCTCCCGACGCCCTGCATCGGTGCGATGCCGGCTTCCATCAGACGTTGGCCAATGGACTCCGGCAGCCCTTCCGGAAGCGAGGCGACGACGCAGGCGCGAGCGCCGGTCTGCTTCTGCGCGGTTTCGAAGGCCGCGATCGTGGTCTCGAACTCGGAGACGTCGCAACGGTCGGCCCGTGGGAAGTCGAGCAGCAGCAGGTGGCAGTCGACCGCTTCGTCGAGGAACGCGGTGAAGCAGGCGGTCAGCGCGTCGTAGTCGCCCCAGATGTAGGTGTGGTAGTCCAGCGGGTTCCGCACTGCGACCCGGTCGCCGAGGACGGCGTGCAGTCGGGTCCGGGTCGACTCGGAAAGCTCCGGCAACAGGAGCCCGCGCGGGTGCGCAAGATCGGCGATGTGGGCGGCCTCGCCTCCGGAGCAGCTGGCCGAGGCGATCCGAAGGCCGGGCAGACTGCCGTGTACATGCAGGAGCTTGAGCGTCTCGAGGAACGTATCCAGGTCGTGGACCCGGGCGATGCCGAGTCGGTGAAACAGCGCGTCGACGATGACGTCCGGGCCGGCCAGCGAGCTGGTGTGGCTGAGGGTGACGCGGGCTCCGAGCTCGGACGATCCGGACTTGAGGGCCACGATCGGAACCCTTCGACGCAGCGCCTCGATAGCTGCGCGAGAGAGCTTGGCGACGTCCGGGATCTCCTCGAGGTAGAGGCCGATCGCGGTAACCCTGGAGTCCGTCAGCAACTGCTCGATCAGGTCGGGCACGTCGGTCACCGCGCTGTTGCCGATCGTGACCAGCTGGGCGATCGGCAAGGTCCGCCGCTGCATGCTGAGGTTCTGCGCGATGTTCCCGCTCTGAGCGATCACCGCGACGCCGCTCTCGACGCGAGATCCCCCGTGCTGCTCCGACCAGAGCGCCACACCGTCCAAGTAGTTCAGGTGTCCCAGGCAGTTCGGGCCGAGCAGCGCCATGCCGTCCGCGGCGGCCACGAGGTCTCGCTCGAGCGCCGCGCCGTACTCACCACTCTCGGCGAAGCCGGAGGCGTGACACACGACCCCGCCGACGCCGAGCCGGGCGAGTTCGGCGACTAGCTTGACGGTCTTCTCGCGTGAGACGGCGACGAAGGCCGCGTCTGGTACGCCTGGCAGCTGCGCCACGTCGGCGAAGCACGGCCAGCCGTCGATCTCGGCTCGCCTCGGATGGACTGGCCAGATCTCGCCGTCGTAGCCGATCGCCCGGCACTGGCGCGCCGCTACCTCGGCCTCCCGGCCGCCGACGACGGCGATGGTGCGTGGCGAGAGCAGTCGCCGCAGCTGGTCGCCCACGGACTGCTCACGCGCCGAGCGGCCGGAGCATCGACCGCGCGATGATGTGGCGCTGGATCTCACTGGTGCCGTCCCAGATCCGTTCGACCCGGGCATCGCGCCAGAATCGCTCGATCGGCAGCTCGTCCATCAGCCCCATGCCGCCGTAGATCTGCACAGCCTGGTCGGTGATCCGGCCGAGCATCTCGGATGCGAAGACCTTGGCCATCGCCGCGTCCTGGTCGGTCATCGTTCCGTGGTCGAGCTTCCAGGCCGCCCGGAGCGTGAGCAGCTCGGCGGCCTCGAGCTCCGTGGCCATGTCGGCGAGCGGGAATGCGACTCCCTGGAACCGTCCGATCGGCTGTCCGAACTGCACTCGCGCGGCCGCCCACTCAGTGGTCATCTCGAGTACGCGGCGGGACCGCCCGACACTGCACGCGGCGACCGTGAGGCGGCTCGGGCCGAGCCACTCCGACATGAGGGCGAAGCCCTCGCCCTCCTTGCCGAGTCGGTTCGACGCCGGGACTCGACAGCCGTCGAAGGAGAGCTCGCTGTGGTGGTAGCCACGGTGAGAGACGCTCGACGATCCACGTCGTACGGTGAGCCCTGGCGTGTCGAAGTCGACGAGGAAGCAGGTGATGGGTTTCTTCGCCCCGTGTGCGGTCTCCTCGGCCCCGGTGACGGCGAACAGGATCACGAAATCCGACTTGTCGGCGTTGCTGATGAAGTGCTTGGAACCGTCGATGACGTAGTCGTCGCCGTCACGTACCGCCCGGGTGGTCATCGCGCGGACGTCGGAGCCGGCGCCGGGCTCGGTCATCGCCAGGCAGTCGTGGCGCTCGCCTCGGATCGCCGGCAGCAGGTAGCGGTCGCGCTGCTCGCCCTCGCATGCCTGCAGGATGTTGCTGGGTCTGGCGACCAGCCACTGGAGCGCATAGCTCGCCCGTCCGAGTTCGCGCTCGACCAGGGTCATGCCGACCGCGTCCAGTCCGCCACCGCCGAGCTCGGCCGGCATGTTCGGCGCATAGAGCCCGGCCTTCAGTGCGGTGGTACGAATCTGCTCGACAAGCTCCGATGGCACGTCGCCGAGTCGGTCCACTTCGTCCTCGTGCGGATAGAGCTCCCGCTCCACGAAGGCGCGCACCGTCTCGACAATCGCTCGCTGCTCGTCGTCGAGCCCGAAGTCCATCGTGCCTCCTAGTGACGTTCGATGCCCATGGGTCGGCCGACCACGTCGGGCCTGGGGAGTGCCGCGTGGGCTTGCTGGATCGCGTCGAGCCGCTCGGCGAGCAGAGCGGGAAGGTCGGCTGATCGGCCGGCCTCGATGTCGACGTGGACGAGCATCTGCTCAGCAGTCGCGAGGAGTACGCCCGAGTCGCCGTGCCGCATCTCGTGGAAGATGTGTACCCGCTTGTGGTCGTGGTCGAGCAACTGCAACGACAGCGCCAGCGGTTCGCCCTCGGCCACCTCACGGCGATGATGCAGGTGCGTCTCGACGGTGTAGAGCGACTGACCGGCCGCGCGGTAGTCCTCGTCAATGCCGATGAACCGGAAGAACGCGTCGGCGTTGTCTCCGAACACGAGCAGGTAGCACGACTCGCTCATGTGCCCGTTGTAGTCGACCCAGGAAGGTTTGACCGACGTGTGATGCAGCCGCAGGGGTGCCTCGATGGAGGCGGCGTCGTCCCAGGTGTGGTGACCGCTGCCTTCGTACGGCGTGACGACCCGATCGCCCATCAGATGTCACCCTCGCGCAATCGATGCTTGTCGAGCAGCAGCAGGAGATCGACGAGGAACGCGTCGCGACGCTGCGACAGCTGGTCTACGGACTCCTCGCCGGCCACGTCCTCGGCGCCGGCGACCACCTCGTCCCGAAGCTTCTCGGTCAGCGGCGGCGCATCCAGTCGGGTCCACGGTTCGAGCAGCGCTGGCGCGAAGTGGTCCAGCATGTGTGCCATGCCGTCCGGGCCGCCGGCCAGATGGAAGGTCAGGATCGGCCCCATCAGCGCCCAGCGCAGACCAGGGCCATGGATGATCGAGTCGTCGATCTGCTGCGCTGTCGCCTGGCCGGAGTCGATCATGTGCAGCGCCTCGCGCCACAACGCCTCCTGTAGGCGGTTGCCTACGAAGCCAGGCACCTCCTGCTCCATCGTCAGACAGGACTTCCCAGCCGCGGTGTAGAACGACTCGGCCCAGGCAACGGTCTCGGCGTCGGTCTTGACGCCACCGACGATCTCGACGAGCGGGATGAGGTACGGCGGATTGAACGGATGTCCGACGACGAAGCGCCCCGGCGTCGAGCACTGGACTGCCATCTCGCTCATGCCGAGTCCGGACGTGCTCGACGCGACCACAACCCCCGGCGCGGCCAGGCGGTCGATCGTGGCCAGCAGTTCGATCTTCGAGTCGAGCACCTCGGGAGAGGACTCCTGCACGAAGTCGGCCTCGGCAAGCGCGTCCTCGAGGCTGTCCGCGAAACGCAGTCGCGACCGGCTGGCGCTCTCCCGCAGTCCGAGCCGCTCGAGTGACGGCCAGGCCCGGTCGACCAGATCCGACAGCCTGCCATCGGCGCCCGGCCCGGGATCCCACCCGACGACGTCGAAGCCCATGCGGAGGAAGTGCGCGGCCCAGCCACCGCCGATGACACCCACCCCGACGACGGCGACGGTGCGCACGGCGTCCGGCGTGGGCCGACTCTCGGGCATCACCAGCCGACCTGGTCGAGCCCCTTGAGGCTCGCCGACATCGTCGGGGTGAATCCGGATCCGGTGACTGCGCAGGTGACGATGACCTTGTGGTTGTCTGACATGGAGGCTCCTGCAAATCTGCTGGTGTCACGTCGTGCCACGGATCTCCATCATGTGAGCGCCCGTCGCATCATATGAAACGGTTCTCTGCGGGGCAGGCGTTTGTCAAGAGCGAGTCCCTGGATTCAGCGGCGACCTTCGACCGGCGTCACGCCTGGTCATCCACTGACCACGGCGCCGATCTCAGCGGCGGCCTCGACTGCGATCGGACCGAGCTCGGCGAAGCGCGTGACTGGCACTCGGCTCACCGGACCCCAGATGCTGAACACCGCCAACGGCCGGGTGTCTGCCGCGTTCGGCACCGGCGCGGAGACGCCGTACAACGTCGCCTCGAACTCGCCCGCGCACTGGGCATAGCCCCGAGCACGGATCTTGGTCAGCT
>DATFRX010000269.1:0-2124 GCA_035262905.1 Nocardioidaceae bacterium | reverse complement strand
CCACGCCACCTCACGGTCTGCGCGGTCCCACCGGAGACCGCGTGCCTCCACATAGGCGTCGAGGAAGGCCGCGCTCTGCTCGACGGTGGCACGGCCCTGGACGCCGCCGAGCCCGAGGAATTCGGCAGCGGCGTTGCCGGCGATGGCCGCCTCGGGCTGGCAGATCACGCTGTCCCAATCGTGCACCGCGAGCAGCTTGTCGCCATCCCAGACCAGGTTGCCGTTCCACCAATCGCCGTGGCCGATCAGGGGCGGGCGGCGACATGCCCTCAGTCGCTCACGAGCCGCCGCTGCGACGCGATCGGCCCACTCCGGCTCTGGGTAGGTGTTGAAGTCCGGACCGCCGTCGGTCGGAGTCGGCCACTGCCCCACGTCGTCGTGATCCCAGCCGGCGTACTCCGGCGTGGGCGCGAGACTGGGAACCGCATCCGGACGCGGCGCCTCCGAGACCAGACGAGCCAGCCCAGCGGCCGAGGCCCGCACGAACCCAGCGTCGGCAGTCGGCGCCCCGGTCACGGACAGCAGCTCCTCGGCAGTCGCCACGTGGTCGCCGAGGGATTGCGGTCCAACCAGCGGCTCCGGGCAAGGGAAACCGGCCTGCCACAGCTGACGGTGCACCGCGAAACAACCGGCCAGGCGTGGCGAAGGGGGCCGCACCTTGACGACAACGGCTCGACCGTCGTCGAGACGAAGTCCCCACACGGCCGACAGAAAGCCCGTCTCGAAGAGCGTGTCCACAGCCGGAGCCGCGAGCCACCTGGCACACCAGACTGACAGCTCCTCCAGACCGACAACCGGGCGCAGCGGCGAGCCAGACACGTCCCCATCCTGCCCGGTCTGTCGTCGCGGACTCCGGTGAGCTTCGGACGCCACGGCCGACCGATGAAAGACTGGCGCCATGGCTGATCAACTCATGCCATCCCCGCGCGTCTCCGAGGCCGACTGGTACACCGCCGGCCTCAATGGCTTCGGCGCGCGGGTGGATCAGGTCGTCCCTCACGGCTATCCGGCCTACGCGCGCATCCTTCATCCAGCCCGCGATGAGCGAGGCAGCGAGGTGCGCTGGTCCGACGTCGCCGCCTGGTCTGGCAAGGTGCTGCATCCGCTGGCGCAATTCCATCGCATCGCGGGCCGGTGGGAGTACGAGCCGAGCAACCCGGTCGGTTGGCCGGGAGACAACCCGGACGAGGGGAGCTTGCCCTCGCAGCAGCTACGCGTGCTGTACGAGATGCTTGCCGGCCACACGTCGACGCCGGATCGATGTTGGCTCACCGTGTGGGATGGCAATGGCAACGTGCCTGAGGACTGGCGGCGCACGGCTCCGCGGGTCAATCAACCCGAGCGGAACTACTACATCTTTGAGCGTCCGCTCGCCGAGGTGCTCGAGTTCTCCGTCATGATCGACCGGATCGGCTGGGACCAGGATCCGTTGCCGCCGTCGATGTGCCGCCTGGAAGCGATCGGACCGTCGACGGACCAGGAGCTCCCGGACCAGGCCGAGCAGCACCCGAACGAGCTCGTCTCGATCCAGTCCCCGAACCAATGGTGGCCGCAGGATCACGCCTGGTGCGTCGCCAGCGAGATCGATCTCGACTCGACAGTCGTCGCCGGATCCGACGACCTCATCGGTGAGATCACCGCTCACCCCGACCTGGAGGCGTTCGCCGTCGGATCCACCGACGACCTGACCTACGACGGCGACAAGATCAACTCGTGACGGTCGACGGAGGACCTGCCGTCCGGGCACCCTGGTTGCCCCTGGTCGTCGTCGTGCTCGCCCAACTCCAGATGGCGATCAACATCAGCGTCCTGCCGGTGTCGCTCGGCCCGATCTCCGAGGATCTCGATGCCCCGGCGACGGCAACGGCGACGGCACTGCTGATCTACTCGCTGTTCGTGGCCGCGTTCGTCATGCTGGGCGCGAAGATCGCCAAGCTCTTCGGCGAGCGGTTGGTGTTCCAAGTCAGCGTCGTCGCGCACGGTGTGGCGATGGGGCTGATGGCGATCAGTACCGACGCGAGCATGATGAACACCGCGCAGGTGCTCGCCGGTCTTGCCGCTGCGGCCGGCGTGCCGACGTTCGTCGTGCTGATCGCCGCGAACTATCACGGCCGGCAGCAGGAG
>DATFRX010000268.1:0-3746 GCA_035262905.1 Nocardioidaceae bacterium | reverse complement strand
CGTCGACGCCCAGCGCCTGCCCGTCGCGCAGGCAGCGGTGGCTCAGCCCCTCGGCGTCGAGGTGGACGGCTGCCGACTCGACCAGCTCCGACTCCGGATGGTCCGACCGCCAGTGCGGCACGATGCGGAACGGAATCAGATCGAGGCAGCGGGGCTCGACGGCGGCCGAGTAGCCCGGCGGCACGGCCGACGCGTCGTCGACGAGCTCGATGCCCTGCAGATCCGGTCCAGCGACGCAGGCCCCGGCGGAGTAGCCGCCGTAGGCGAAGGACTCGTCGTCCAGCCGATAGCGCACGGCGTCGACGAAGCCCGACTGCGTCATGGCCCGAGCCAGCACGAACGCGTTGCCGCCGAGCGCCCAGACCAGGTCGAAGTCGCGCAGCCGTACCCGCAGCCGGAAGCGGTCCTCGAAGAAGTCCCGCAGGTCGAGCTCCTGGACCGCGTAGCCCAGCCGCTCCAGCGTGTACATCTCCCGGGCCAGGTCACGATCGCGGCTCTCGCCGAACTGGTCGAGTGCGTTCAGCACGATCCCGGCCCGGCCGGACCCACCGACCGGGCTCAGCAGCGGCGGCCGCTGGCCCGGTCGGAGGTACCACGAGCTCAGGATCAGGCGCATCGGGATCGGGGTCCGGGTCGCGCTACTGCGGCAGCGGCGGAGGCGCCGCGGCGGGCTGCTCGGCGAGCCGCTGCATCGCCAGGTCAATCGCCGTGTCCAGCTGCGGGTCGCGGCCGGTCGCGCGGTCCTGCGGCGTCATCACGACCTCGACGTCGGGATCGACGCCGTAGTTCTCGACGCCCCAGCCGGGCCCCTCCAGCCAGAACGAGTAGCGCGGCTGCGTCACGATCGTGCCGTCGACCAGGCGGTAGCGCAGGTCGATCCCGATCACGCCGCCCCACGTTCGTACTCCCACCACCGGTCCGATGCCGAGCGCCTGGATCGCCGCGTTGACGATGTCGCCGTCCGATCCGGCCCACTCGTCGGCGACCGCGATGATCGGCCCCCGGGCGGCGTCGAGCGGGTACGGCTCGGGCTGCATGTCACGCGGCAGGTCCCAGCCGATCACGCGCTTCGCGAGCCGCTCGATGACCATCTGCGACGTGTAGCCGCCGCCGTTCTCCCGGACGTCGACGATGACGCCCTCGCGGTTCATCTCGCTTCGCAGGTCGCGATGCATCTGCGCCCAGCCGGGCTCGCCCATGTCGGGGATGTGGAGGTAGCCGAGCCGGTCGCCGGACTTCTCGCGGACGTACGCCCGGCGCTCGGCGACCCAGTCCTGGTAGCGAAGCGGCACCTCGTCGGCCAGCGGAGTGACGGCGATCCGGCGGGTCTCGCCGTCGGCGGTCTCGATGCCGAGCTCGACCGGCTTGTTCGCCGCACCGACCAGCAGCGGCCCGGGTCCGGTCACCGGGTCGACCGAGCGGCCGTCGACGCTGCGGATCGCGTCGCCGGCTCGTACCCCGGCACCCGGGGCGAGCAGCGGCGACCGGGCCCGCGGCTCGGAGGACTCCCCCGGGATCACCCGCTCGACCCGCCAAGCGCCGTCGTCGTCCGGCCGCAGATCGGCGCCCAGCTGACCGGGCTTGCGGTCACCGACGGAGTCGTCCGGGGGCGCGATGACGTAGGCATGCGACGTGCCGAGCTCGCCCTGCATCTCCCAGAGGAGGTCGACCAGGTCATTGTGGCTGCCGAGGCGATCGACGAGCGGCCGGTAGCGGTCCCGAATCGCCGACCAGTCCAGGCCGCCCATGTCGGCCCGCCAGTAGTGGTCGCGCATCAGCCGCCAGGTCTCGTCGAACGACTGCAGCCACTCCGAGGCGGGTCGCGCCTCCACCCGTACGCGGGACAGGTCGACCGTGACGTGGTCGGGGTCGGAGACGGCGTCGGACAGACCTGGGATCGAGATCGTCGGCGGAGTGGACGGCCGGACCAGCAGCTTGTCCTTGTCGACGATCACCAGACGGGTGCCGTCGCCGCTGACCTGGACGTCGTCGGCGCCGTTCAGGACCGTCTCGCACCGGCGCTTGCCGAAGTCGAAGTGCTCCAGAACGCTGCGGGTCGGCTCGGCGTCGAGGTCGGAGCGGTCGTCGCCCAGCTCACCGGCCGGCGGCTCCCGCAGCCACACGACGCCGCTGCGTGCGGCCCGAAGCGCGCTGTATCGCGCGGCCGGCACCGGGAACGGCCGGAGCCGCTGGTCGAGTCCTTCGGCGTCGACCACGGTCTCGGGCGGCTCGTCATCGTTGCTCGGCTCGGGCGGCTCCGACGGACGACCGGCCAGTTCGGCGTCGAAGGGCGACGGGGTCGTTGCGGCGAGCGGGACCAGGTGCGGCCGGAAGGCGCCGGGGAACCCCATGTCGAAGGAGTACGCGTCGATCACCGGGTCGAAGCTGCGGGCGGACAGGAACGCCAGATGCTTGCCGTCGCGGGTGAACACCGGCTCGACGTCGGTGAACCGCATCGAGGTCACCTCGACCGACTCCAGGTCGGACACCCGGGCCATCCGGATCTGGCGCAGCCCGAGCAGATCGCCGCCCATCCGGCTCAATCCCGGATGCGACCAGGCCAGCCAGGCGGAGTCCGGCGAGAACGCCAGGTCCTTGACGTCGCCGTCCTCTGACCGAACCACCTCGCGGACATCGCCGCCATCCGGGTCGACGAGCAGCAGCCGCCCGTCATGACTCGCCACGGCCAGCACCGAGCCGTCCGGCGCGGCCGCCAGCTCCAGCACGCGTCCGAGTCCTCCGGACGCGAGCCGCCGCGCACCGTCCGCCGACTCCGCGGTCGCCACGATCTCGATCGCGTCGTCGCCGTCGGCATCGGTCACCCAGGCGACTCGATCGGTGCCCACCTGGACCGGGATCCGGGCCCGGACACCGGGCGCCTCCGCAAGGGTTCGCACCGGCCCGTCCCGGTGCGTCAGCCACTGCACCGTGCCGCGGACCTCGACGACACTGGCCCGGCCGGTGGTGTCGGGACCGACGGTGCCGAGGTGCCTGGCGGCCTCCACCGGGTGCGGCTGGCGACCAGGCCGGCCGCTGCCCAGCGAGATGTCGACCCGTCGGGGCTCGCTGGTCCCGGGCTCGTCGATCGCCCACAGTTCCCCGGCCGACACATACACGATGCGGGTGCCGTCGGTCGCGGCATGCCGTACGTAGAAGTCGTGGTCGGTCAGCGCGGTCAGGGCGCCGCTGTCCACGTCGAGTGCATAGAGCTGGGCGACGCCCTCGTGGTCCGACACGACATGGAGCCGGCCACCGGCCCAGACCGGCCAGGACAGCGACGCCGCATGGTCGGGCAGCAGCCGCTCGAACTCGCCGTCGCCGCGGCGGTCCAGCCACAGCTTGGCCGCCGTACCCCCGCGATAGTGCTTCCACCACGCGAGATCGCGTCCGTAGCCGGACGGCGTCGCCACCGCAACCTCGCCGTTCGGGCCATAGGCGACGTCGTTGACGATGCCGTACGGCAGGCGGCGCGACCGTCCGCCGTCGAGCGGGAGCGCGTGCGCCCAGGTCCGGGCCCGGCCGCCCTCGCCGGCCGTCGTGACCGCCACGACCTCGCCGGCCGGCGTCCAGCCCCGCGCCAGGGTCCGCTCCGACCCCCAGAAGGTCAGCCGCCGGCTGTCGCCACCGGCCACCGGCGCGACGTGCACCTCCGGCGCACCGTCCCGCGCGCTCGTCCACGCCACCGTCTCGCCGTCGGGTGAGATCGCGGGGTAGGTCACGGGCTTCTGGTCCGCCGTGAGCCGCCA
>DATFRX010000267.1:0-33114 GCA_035262905.1 Nocardioidaceae bacterium | reverse complement strand
GTATTCGAGCTCCTCGTCGTCGCCGACCGTCCCGCCGGAGGCCCGCAGGTCCGGGGTCACCGCGAAGGCCGCGATCGGTTCCGGGCCGATCTCGCCTCGCTCCAGCGCCGACTCCAGGGCGGCTCGATTGAGCGCGACGTAGACCCGGATCACTGATCCGGCCTCGACGGCCGCTTGCGGCCCCGGGGAGCCCGAGTGGTGTAGGTGCCCGAAGTCGTCTCGACCAGTTCCTCCAGCGCCTCGCGCAGACACTGACCCAGGAGATCGGCGTCCGGAACCGCGTCGCGGTCGGCGACCAGACCGAAGTAGACGCCGCCGTCGTAGGAAGTGACACCGAGCGCGACCGCATGACCCGGCGACAGAGGCAATGCCGGATAGGTCTCGACCATCCGGGCGCCGGCGATGTAGAGCGGCTCCTGCGGGCCTGGCACGTTGGTGATGCCGAGCTCGTACGAACTCGGCGACTCGGCCTCGGCGACGCGTACGGCAAGTGCGTGGAAGGTGGTCGGGGCGAACCCCGGAAGCGACGCGAGCTGGCTCGCCGCCACGGCCCGGCCGGTCTCCTTGTGGGCCTTGAGCGCATACGAGACCTGGTGGAGTCGCATCACCGGGCTGGACTCGCCGACCGGCAGCGACACCTGATAGCCGACGACCTGGCTGCCGAGCGAGTTCGGCTCGGCCTCGGCGTCGAGGACGCTCATCGGCACGAGGGTACGGACCCTGGTGGTCGTGCGGACCTGGTTGCCGCGGGTGAGCAGCCAGCCCCGGATGCCGCCGGCGACGGTGGCCAGGATGACGTCGTTGACCGTCCCGCCGTGGGCGTCGCGGACCCGGCGGTAGTCGGCCAGCCGGGTGTCGAGGGTGACGAAGCGACGCTGCTGCGACAGGGTCGCCGCCAGCGGTCCGCCCTGGTCCCCCGGATAGCGACCCATGCGGGGCAGCCGGCCCAGCACCGAGCGCATCGACGACGACGCCTGCGACACCAGCTCGGTCGGCCGGCGCAGGTTGTCGACGACCGAGCCGGCCAGCAATTCGGCCGTACGCGGAGCCGGCCGCGGCTGCCAGACCTCGCCCGGCACCTCGCGGAACCGGTCGGTCTCCTCGAGTAGCACCTGGGCGAGATCGACGGTCTGGGTCCCGTCGACCAGCGCCTCGTGCGACTTGATCAGCAGCGCGATCCGGTCGTGCTCGAGACCCTCGACCAGGTAGGCCTCCCACAACGGCCGCTCGCGATCCAGCCGCCTGGCGATCAGCCGCGACACGAGATCGCGCAGTTGCGCCGACGACCCTGGACGCGGCAGCGCGGAGCGGCGTACGTGGTAGGTGAGATCGAAGTCCTCGTCGTCGGTCCAGACCGCCCGACCGAGATTGGCCGGCACCGTGACGACCCGCTGCCGATAGCGCGGGACGAAGTCGAGACGCTCGTTGATCGACGTCAGCAGCTTGTCGTGGTCGAAGCCGTCCGGGCCCGGGTCGAGGATGGCCAGCGTCGCGACCTGGCGCGGCGCATAGACCGTCTCCTCGGCGAGGAACCCCATGTCAGCGACGCGAAGGCGAGTCGGCATCGGCCCCTCCTCTCGACTTCGCGGTGATCGACATATCGTGTCACGACAATCGGCCGGAAACACGGCGATCAGCGCCCGCGGAGCCGCCCGCGTCGGCGTCGGGTCACGGGCAGTCGGCCGACGTCGGCAGCGAGGTCTCGAAGCGCCCGGCGCAGCGGCGCGTCCGGGGCACACTCCACCAGGCTCCGGCCACCGACCCACGCCTTGTCGATCGCTGCTCGATCCTCCGGCAGGTACGCCGTCGGCGTCAGTCCGGTGAACCGGTGGACGTTCTCGCCGATCTCGTCGTGCGACCAGCCGAGGCCGGCCCGTACGCGATTGACGACGATCGAGACGTCGACTCCGGGCACCGCCTCGCGCAGGTCGAGCACGCCACGGGCCAGCCGGCTCAGACCGAGCGGATCGGCCGACCCGACCGTCAGGACCTGGTCGGCCTGCTCGAGGACCAGCAGGGTCGCTCCGTTGCGACGCGGAGCGGCGGTGTCGAACGACAGTTCCTCGTCCTGCTCCAGGCAGAAGCCGCAGTCGACGATCACGGTCGGCGCCATCTGGCGCGCGACGTGAAGCACCTGGGACAGCGCCGCCGGACGAAGCTGTGGCCAGCGGTCCGCCCGGGGCAGGCCGGTGAGGATCCGCAGGTGCGGGTTGATCTCGCGGATGTGGCCGTGCAGTGCCATCAGGTCCAGCGACCCGGCGTTGGCCAGGCGGGCTGCCGCGAGCAGGCCCGAGACCTCGTCGAGTACGGCCAGCATCTGCGCGGTGGCGCCGCCGTAGACGTCGGCGTCGACCAGGAGCGTCGGCGCCCGGCGCTCGGCGAGCTCGGCGGCCAATCCGAGCGCGACCGTGCTCCGGCCAGGCGAGCCTGCTGGTCCCCAGACCGCGATCAGCCGCCCACGCGGCGTCGCCGACCCCTCGACTCCGAACTCGCCGCCGGAGACGCCGAGGCCGTCGGCCCGAAAGCCGACCGCGCCGCCGGATCCCGCCGAGCCGTCGAGACCGAGCGCTGCCGCATCGGCCGCGGCCAGGGCGGCAGGCAGCTCGTCGAGGTCGGTCCAGGCCACCACGCAGGCGACGCCGAGCCGCTGCAGCCGGGCGCTGCCCTCGCCATCGGCCGCATCGTCTGCGTCGACCGCCGAGCCGACCAGTCCGACCGGCACTGCGCCCGCCTCGCGTACCCGCGCGATCGCATCGGTGTCGAGACCCGGCAGCCCCGGCCCGAACAGCACCAGGTCGGCCTGCCCGCTGGCGGCCGTCGCAACCGCGTCCGGAACGTCCATGCAGCGCCGGACCAGGGTCAGCGTCGACCCGGGCCGCTGCAACGCCTGGACCACGTCGGTCTCCCATGGCTCGCCGGCCGCGGCCAACAGCACCTGCATCACGGGTCTAGCCACCCACGCGGATCAGGGTCACCGAGCCGGTCTCGAACGCCGTCAGGTCCTCGTCGAGCGAAGCCGCCTGGTCGGAGTCCAGCCCGACGACCACGACCGGGGTGGTGCCGCTCAACGCCGCGTCGGAGAGGTTGGCCTGCAGGACCGGTACGTCGTGGAACACCAGGTCGGACTCCCGACGCCTAGCCGCCTCGTCGGTCTGCGTGACCCAGATGTCGACCCGGTCGCCGATCTCGAGGTCTGCAGGGTAGACCCCGTCGGTCAGCGGCACCGGTACCTCGCTGGTCGCCCGGGACACCGGCTCGGCGAGGGCCGACCGGGCCAGCAACTCTCCCGCGGCCAGATCGTGGTCGACGACGAGACCAGACGGGATCTCGGCGTCACCGTCGAAGTAGTGCGCGGCATCGGCGGCGTTCTCGAAGTGGACCCGCGAGACGGTCACGTCGCCCGATGTCAGCTGGGATCCGGCCGGAACGTCGTTGCCCAGCGACCAGACCGCGACGGTGTCGTCCGCGGCGGCCAGCACGCGGGCTCCCAGCACCACCGATGCCGCGACGAAGACCACCCCGACCGCGAGCCGCGGATCTCGCCATCGCGACGACCGCAGTCGCTGCACCGCCGGCGCCGGACCGGCCTCGGGGACACCGACGGGACGCGCCGACGCGGTGTCGCCCCCCACTCTGGCCATCTGACCTCACCCCAGTTCGTCGCGGGGTGACGGTCTTGCCCGCCGGCCCCACTGCGGGTCGTTCGCGAGCTATTGTGCCGTTTCTTCGCCATTCGTCCACCCGCAATCCACAGACTTTGGCTGCGTTGGCGTGATGAGCCTGACTTTGACTGTGGACAATCCACGATGGGCGTACTGAGGGTGGCAGACTTGAAGCATGCCATTGGGTTCCGGCGAGCCGCGCTTCCTGTCGCTGAGCGACGTCTCGGAAGTGCTCAACATCTCGGCCGCCCAGGCTTATGCGCTGGTCCGGCGCGGCGATCTCGCCGCGATCAAGATCGGTGGCCGCGGGCAGTGGCGGGTCGAGGCGAGTGAGCTCGAGGCCTACATCCAGCGGCAGTACACCGAGACCCGCAGCTTCATCGAGCAACACCCGTGGCGCGACGGCGACGAGGCACTCGAGGGCGACGGCATCGACGGGCCTGCGAGCGCAGAGCGCTAGCGGCCGCCGGTCTCCGCCACCCACTCCCGAGGACATCGCACCGCCGCGACGGCCGCATGCGGCACCAGCTCCGCGGCGACTCCGCTACGGCCCGCGTCGTACGGCTCGGCGGTGAGCTCGACGAAGTCGTGACCGGCTCGGTTCGCGCGGCCGGCCACGGTGCTGCCGTCCCGGCGTACGACCTGGACCTCGCTGCGGTCGCGGGCGAGCACCCGCCAGGCCGCGGACCAACCCAGGGCCCGGGCGACCACGCTCTCCGACTCTGGCGGGCGGGCGGCCGACGGCAGCCCGGTCACGCCAAGCACCGCGTCGGACGCCACCACCCATTCGTGCGACGGGGTGAGGAGGACGAACCAGTCGTCGGTCACCCGGGCGACCACGCCCCGCAGCACACCAGCGGCCTGGACGCGTACGGCGAGCTCCACTCCCTCGCTCGAGCGCCGGTCCACGACAGCCCGGAGCCGGTCGACCAGCCGTAGCCGGGCCAGCTCGGCACGCGTCCGCTCGGCGATCTCGGCGTCACGCTCTCGCTGCCACTCCCCCTCGGCGGCGGCCTCGAGGTCGGCGAACAGGGCATCCCATCGCATATCAGCACACGCTACCGCTCCCGACCGCGTCCCTGATCGCAAGCTAACCCTGGACAGAGATAACTAAAATAGGATAAGACTGGTTTAGCGAAGCAAACGCAAGCAAACGAAGGATTAGGAGGCCGGAGTGATGCGGATGCGCTGGATCCGGCTCCCGCTGCTCACCGCGGCAGCCGTAGTGGTCAGCACGGTGCTGCTCGAGTGGGCGGCGGCAGGCTGGGCGGACCTGCGGGCGCTTCCGGCCACGCCGACGGCCACTCCGGCCGACGCCCTCGCCGACGTCGCCGCCGTCCTGGGCCTGATCGCCTGGGCGTGGTTGCTGCTCGGCGCGATCCTGACCATCGCCGACGGCCTCACCCGACGACCGGGCCATCTGCTGGTCCGTCGGGTGGCGCCCACAGCATGGCGTCGGCTGGTCCTCACCGCGGTCGGCGTCGGCGCACTCACGGCTCCGGCCGCAGTCGCGCAGGCCAGCCCCGGCGAGCCCCCGGACGTGGTGGTCGCCGTGAGCACCGGCTGGCACGACCCGGGCAGCGCACCGGACTCGTCGGTCGCCGAGGCGATCCGAGGGCTTCCGCTGCCGGACCGTCCCTACGGCCGGCTGGCGGCGGTCGGCACGGACGACCCGCAGCGGGTCGTCGTCCGGACCGGAGACAGCCTCTGGGCGATCGCCGAGCGGCACCTCGGTCCGGACGCATCAACGGCAGCGATCGCCGCCGAGTGGCCGCGGTGGCACGCGGCCAACCGCGCCCTGATCGGGCCGGACCCCGACCTCATCACCCCGGGCATGGTGCTGCATGCCCCTGAGACGAAGGCAGCGTCATGACCGAGTCCGGGCTCAAGGTCCGTGTTCTTCCCGATCTCCCCGATGCTCTCGCGCCGGCGACGCCTAGGGGGCAACGCCGGCGCGAGAATCCACTCCCCACCGACGGCGCCACCGCCCTGGATCCGGCGACGTCGGCCGACTCGGCTCCGCATCCGGCCGGCCTCCGGGTGCTGCCGGGCGGCGCCGCCGACCAGCCGAACGGCGACGCCGACCGGCGCCGGATGCTGGTGCGAGCCCACCGGTTCGTCCAGGCCGTCGTCGAGATCGTTTCGGGCGATCGGCCGTGCACGCAGCTGGTCCGCTGGACCGATCGCGAGGTCTACGACGACCTGACGACACGGGTCGCCGCACTGTCCGGCACCGTCGGCTCGGTCCCCGCGACCGAGCGGCCGCGCGCCAAGGTGGTCTCGGTCAAGGTCTGCCGGCCGCACGGCGGGGCCGCCGAGGTGGCCGCGCACGTCCGGCAGGGCGCCCGCTCGCACGCCCTCGCCGCCCGGCTGGAACTCGTCGAGCAGCGATGGATCTGCACCGCGCTCGAGCTCGGGTGACGGCTTAGCTCTGGGCCCGGGCCGCGCGGCTGGCCGGGTCGCCGTGGCACCGCTTGAACTTGCGGCCCGATCCACACGGACACGGCTCGTTGCGCCCGACGTTGGCGTACGGGTCGTCGACATCGTCGGCCGACACCTCGACACCGTCCGCGCCGCTCGCCCCGTCCACCGTCGGTGCCGAGTAGCTGAGCTGTCGCGGTTGACTCGGCGGCGCCATGCCACGGGCGGCGATCCGCGGCGGCTCGTCCTGTCCGGGCTCGGACGGGCCGGTCTCGACGAGCCCGGTCTCCTCCGGCTCCATCGTCTTGGTCTCGATCTGGACGTCGACGTTGAACAGGTAGCCGATCGACTCTTCCTTGATGGCGTCCATCATCGAGTTGAACATGTCAAAGCCCTCGCGCTGGTACTCCACCAGTGGATCGCGCTGGGAGTATGCCCGGAGGCCAATGCCCTCGCGCAGGTAGTCCATCTCGTAGAGGTTCTCGCGCCACTTGCGGTCGAGCACGCTCAGGACGACGCGGCGCTCGAGCTCGCGGACCACGTCGCTGCCGAGCTCCTCCTCGCGCCGGGCGTAAGCGTCCTGGGCGTCCTCGAGGATCAGATCGATCAGGATGTCGGTCGAGAGTCCCTCGCGGCCGCCATGATCGGCCTCGACGTCGGCCAGCACCAGCGAGATCGGGTAAAGCGTCTTCAGCGCCGTCCAGAGCTGCGGGAGATCCCACTCCTCCGGGAAGCCCTCGGTCGCACCGACGACGTAGGCCTCGATGACGTCGGTGATCATCGCCTGGACCCGGTCCTGGAGGTCCTCGCCCTCAAGCACGCGCCGGCGCTCGGCGTAGATGACCTCGCGCTGACGGTTCATCACGTCGTCGTACTTCAGGATGTTCTTGCGGGTCTCGAAGTTCTGCGCCTCGACCTGGCCCTGGGCGGATGCGATCGAGCTGGTGACGCGCTTGTTCTCGATCGGTACGTCGTCCGGGATCTTCATCGTGGTGAGGATCCAGTCGACCCAGTCCGACTTGAACAGCCGCATCAGGTCGTCCTCAAGCGACAGGTAAAAACGCGACGCGCCGGGGTCGCCCTGACGGCCGGACCGGCCGCGCAGCTGGTTGTCGATCCGCCGCGACTCGTGCCGCTCCGTGCCGATGACGGCCAGGCCGCCGAGCTTGGTCACCTCTTCGTGCTCGGCCTGCACCTGCTCCTCGATCTTGTGCAGGGTGTCCGGCCAGGCGGCTTCGTACTCCTCGGGGTTCTCGACCGGGTCGAGGCCGCGCTTGCGCAGCTCCTGGTCGGCGAGGAACTCGGTGCTGCCGCCGAGCATGATGTCGGTGCCTCGGCCGGCCATGTTGGTCGCGACCGTCACGGCGCCACGGTGACCGGCGAGCGCGACGATCGCGGCCTCCCGCTCGTGCTGTTTGGCGTTGAGCACCTCGTGGGGAACGCCGCGGCGTCGGAGCAGGTTGGCCAGCCGCTCGCTCTTCTCGACGCTGGTGGTGCCGACGAGGACGGGCTGACCCTTCTGGTTGCGCTCGGCGATGTCGTCGACGACCGCGTTGAACTTCGACTCCTCGGTCCGATAGACCAGGTCGGCGTGGTCCTCGCGGATCATCGGCTCGTTGGTCGGGATCGGCACCACGCCGAGCTTGTAGATCTTGTCGAACTCACTGGCCTCGGTCATGGCCGTACCGGTCATCCCGGACAGCTTGTCGTAGAGGCGGAAGTAGTTCTGCAGCGTGATCGTGGCGAGGGTCTGGTACTCCTCGCGGACCCGCACGGTCTCCTTGGCCTCGATCGCCTGGTGCAGACCCTCGTTGTAGCGGCGGCCCTCCAGCACGCGGCCGGTGTGCTCGTCGACGATCAGCACCTCGCCGTTGAGGACGACGTACTCCTTGTCCTTGCGGAACAGCTCCTTGGCCTTGATGGCGTTGTTGAGGAAGCTGATCAGCGGCGTGTTGACCGAGTCGTAGAGGTTGTCGATGCCGAGGTGGTCCTCGACCTTGTCGATCGCGGGCTCGAGCACCGAGACGGTCCGCTTCTTCTCGTCGACCTCGTAGTCGACGTCTCGGTGCATCTGCTTCACGATGTTGGCGAACTCGCCGTACCACTTGACCTCGTCCTGGGTCGGGCCGGAGATGATCAGCGGAGTACGGGCCTCGTCGATGAGGATCGAGTCGACCTCGTCCACGACGGCGAAGCTGTGGCCGCGCTGCACGCACTGGTCCAGCGAGCCGGCCATGTTGTCGCGCAGGTAGTCGAAGCCGAACTCGTTGTTGGTGCCGTAGGTGATGTCGCAGGCGTACGCCTCGCGCCGCTGCTCCGGGGTCATCGAGGGAACGATGCAACCGACCGTCAGGCCGAGGAAGTGGTGGACGCGGCCCATCCACTCGGCGTGGTACTTCGCGAGGTAGTCGTTGACCGTGACGACGTGGACGCCGTCGCCGGACAGCGCGTTGAGGTAGGCCGGCAGGGTCGCGACCAGGGTCTTGCCCTCACCGGTCTTCATCTCGGCGATGTTGCCCAGGTGGAGTGCGGCCCCGCCCATGATCTGCACGTCGAAGTGCCGCTGGCCCAGCACCCGCTTCGCGGCCTCCCGCACGGTCGCGAACGCCTCGGGCAGCAGGTCGTCGAGGGTCTCGCCCTCCTCGAGGCGCCGCTTGAAGTCCTCGGTCTGCGCCTGCAGCTCGTCGTCGCTCAAGGAGACGAAGTCATCCTCGACGGCGTTGACCTGCTTCGAGATGGTCGCCAGCTGGCGCAGGATCTTCCCCTCGCCCATGCGAAGGATCTTGTCGAGCAATGCCACGTCGGTTCGACTCCTGTGCGGCCCCCTCAGGTCGGAGGCCCGATCGTTGAAGATGGCCGGGCGGTCCCGGCGTACACACATCTTGAGCGTACGGGTCCGCCCGCAATCTTAGGCATGAACGGCGGGCGAGCGGTCAGCCGGACGCGGCTGGGGCGTCGCCGACCGTTCGTAGCCACTCTCGCACCGTTTGCCCGTCTGCGTCGAGTGTGGGTGGCGCGGTGTGGTCCTGGCGGGTCGTTTCGGTGCCGTCGGGGGCGAAGAACCGCAGCGGCGGGCCGGGCAGCCGGATCCGGCCGAGCGTCTCGTGATCGACGTCGAGCAGCAGCCCCTGCGAGGCGGTCTGCTCCCACTCGTACGTCTCGTCCAGGGTCCGGACCCGTCCGGCGGGCACGCCGGCCGCCTCGAGATGGGCCAGCAGCGCGTCGGCGTCCCAGGACGCGAAGGCGCCCTCGATCAGCTCGATCAGCCGGTCGCGAGACGCCACCCGCTCGGCGTTGGTCGCGAGGCCGGGTGCGGCGGGATCGAGGCCGACGGCGAGGGCCAGCCGGCGCCACAGCGCCTCGCTGCCGGCGGCGATCTGCACCGCCCCGTCACGGCAGCGGAACAGCCCGTACGGCGCGATCGACGGATGATGGTTGCCCTGCGCCCCGCCGATCTCACCGGCGACGGTCCACCGGGTGCCCTGGAACGCATGCACCCCGACGACGGCGGCCAGCAGCGAGGTACGGACCACCTGACCCCGGCCGGTCCGGGACCGCTCGTGCAGCGCGGCCAGCACGCCATAGGCGCCGTACATGCCGGCCAGCAGGTCGGCGATCGGCACCCCGACCTTCTGGGCGTCGCCGGGACCGGAGCCGGTGAGCGACATCAGGCCGCCCTCGCCCTGGGCGATTTGGTCGTAGCCGGCCCGGGCGCTGGCCGGTCCGTCATGGCCGAAGCCGGTGATCGACAGGACGATCAGCCGCGGATTGTGCTCGAGCAGGGCGTCGATCCCAAGGCCCAGGCGCTCGAGGACACCGGGGCGGAAGTTCTCCACGACCACATCGGCCACCGCGACCAGCCGCAGGAGCGTGTCCCGGTCGGCGGCGGCCTTGAGGTCGAGCACCACCGACTCCTTGTTGCGGTTGGTCGAGAGGAAGTACGTCGACTCCGCGCCCTCGTCGGTGGCGTTGCCGGCGGCCTCGCCGTCGTCGGTCGGCACCCGGAACGGCGGCCCCCAGCCGCGGCTGTCGTCGCCGCGCCCTGGCGACTCGATCTTGATCACCCGGGCGCCGAGGTCTCCGAGCATCATCGCTGCGTGCGGACCCGCGAGGGCCCGCGTCAGATCGACTACGACGACGTCGGACAGCGGACCGGACCTGTGCTCCACGCTCATGGGCACAGCATCGCAGCCCGTCACGCGCTAGCCGAAGACGTCGGACCGCTGGCAGCCGTTGTGCCGCAGCCAGTGGTGCACCGCGTGGCTCGGATCGAGGTCGCCGCCGTGCTGCCAGGACTGAAGGAACCGGTAGGGCGAGACGACCCCGCGGCGGATCCACCAGTCGTCGCCGCGGTCCCGGCACTTGGGACTGAGCCCGAAGTGCAGATGGCACGGCACGTACTCCGCGTCGCCGGAGTTGCCGACCCGGCCGATCGGGTCGCCGGCCTCGACGGCTGCACCCGGTTGCATCCGGCCGGCCAGCGAGCGCAGATGGCTGCCGTAGTAGCGCACCCCGCTGAGGCCGACGATCGAGAACGACTTGCCGCCCCGAGATTGGGGATCGTCGGTCGAAGGCTGCCAGCGATCGACCCGGGACACCTCCTGGACGGTGCCGGTGACCGGCGCGACGACGGGTGTGCCGCAGTCGGCGAAGACGTCCGCCGCCGGATAGTCGTGGTGCGCCGCGGCATAGGACGTCGGCCCGCGTACGGGGAACACCCGGCCGCTGCCGACGCTGCCCGACTCGGTCGCCGCCCGGGATACCTCGCCCGAACCGTCGCCGACCGCCGGTGCGGCCAACGCCGAGAGGGCCAAGCCGGGTGCGATCGCCACGACGAAGGCAGCACCGACCGCGGCCACGACCATCCGCAGCGGCACCATCGGTACTCCTCGCCTCGATCCCCACGCACGCTACCCGCGGGAGGGTCAGACGGCGCGAATCGCGCTGGTCAGCGCGGGGGCGAGATCGCCCACCGGGTGGACCTCCACCTCGCCGATGTCGAGCCAGCCAGCCAGGTCGGCGAGCTCGGCGGCCAGCTCGGTTGCGGTCTCCGGCGGTGCGCCCTTCTCGGCATGGGCGGCCTTGACGACCAGCCGGCCGCGCTGCCGGTCGGCCTTGAGGTCGACCCGGGCTACCAGCCGGTCACCGAGCAGGAACGGCAGGACGTAGTAGCCGTAGATCCGCTTGGCCGCCGGGACGTAGATCTCGATCCGGTAGCGGAAGTCGAACAGCGCCTCGGTCCGGCTCCGCTCGAAGACCAGCGGATCGAACGGGCTCACCAGCGACCGGGCCCGCACCCGGCGCGGCACCCGCGCGTCCTGGTGCAGATACGCCGGCCGGCGCCAGCCGTCGACCTCGACCGGCAGCAACTCGCCGGCGTCGACCAGGTCGGTGATCGCCGCCTTGGTCTGGGCCGGCCGCAGCCGGAAGTAGTCCCGGAGATCCGGCTCGGTCGCCACGCCGTGGGCCCGGGCGGCGACCCGAACCAGCTTCCGATGCGCCTCAACCGGCTCCGGGGTGGGCTCGTCGAGCACGTGGGCGGGCAGCACCCGCTCGGGCAGGTCGTAGACCCGCTCGAACGCCCCGTTGCGCCGCGCGGACGTCACCTCGCCGGTGTAGAACAGCCACTCGAGCGCGATCTTGACCGTCGACCAGTTCCAGCCCCAGTGCTTGCGCCCCTTTTTCGGCACGTCGAGCTCGATCTCGCGGGCGGTCAGCGGTCCGCGGTCGTGCACCTCGTCGAGGACCCATTTGATGACGCCGGGCTGCTCATCGGCGAGCCGCTTCATGTTGCCCCACGCGGCGTCCGTCTCGGCCATCCGGAACCGGAGCGCCGGCTGCAGGTCGACCCGGACCAGCGACGCCTCGTGCGCCCAGTACTCGAACAGCCGCCGCGGCGCCCGCCCGTACGCGCGATCGAGCAGGGCCGGCGGGTAGGCGCCGATCCGCGAGAACAGCGGCACGTAGTGCGCCCGCGCGACGATGTTGATCGAGTCGATCTGGAACAGCCCGAGCCGATCGACCACCCGCGCGAGGGCCCGTGCGGTCGGCGCGACCGGCCGCCGCTCGGTGAAGCCCTGGGCCGCTAGCGCCACCCGTCGGGCCTGCAGCCGCGTGAGCCGCTCCCGATGCGCAGATGAGGTCACGGCGAGACACTACGGGCCGCCGCCGACAACCGCTCGCTGCCGGTGACCGGATGGGCTGGTGGGGTTACACGGCCAGCCGGATCACTCCGTAGTCGTAGCCGCGACGGCGGTAGACGACGCTCGGCTGCTCGGTGCCGCGGTCGACGAACAGGAAGAAGTCGTGGCCGACCAGCTCCATCTCGTACAACGCCTGGTCGAGCGTCATGGGCGTGGTCTGGTGGGTCTTCTCGCGCACCACCGGCGGGCCGTCGCCGACCACCTCCAGCGGTCCGGTGTGGTGGACGCCGGGTGCGCCGTCCTCGTCGTCGGCCACCGCAGTGGCGGCGCTGCTGCCGTTGGTGCCGGCTCCGACGGCCGTGGCCTGGCCCAGCGACATCGGCCGGCGCTGGCCGCGATGGATCCGGCGCCGGTCGGCGGCCTTGCGCAGCCGGGCCTCGAGCTTGTCCCAGGCGGCGTCCAGGGCGGACATCTTGTCATCGGCGGCGGCTTCGGCCCGGATCACCGGCCCGCGGGTATGGACGGTCATCTCGACCCGCCAGGCGCGGCTGGCCAGTCGCGGGTTGCGCTCGCCCGTCACCTCGACATCGACCCGGATGATCCGGTGATCGTACTTTTGCAAACGCGAGAGCTTCTGGGACACGTGATCCCGAAAACGATCCGAGACCTCACAGTGTCGGCTTTTCACCACGATGTCCACTTGACCTCCTCCGTTGGCGCGGCCGTCCGACGCCCAGAAGGCGCCGTAGCATGACGACGGCACCCGGTACGAGGTCTCAGATCCCTTCGCCTCGCCTCCCCGGCGACGACGGTCGTGATCTGCAGACCCCAACGGGTGCCATAGTCAGACGCTAGTCCGTGAGGCGCCGAAACGGTAGCCATGAGAACCGGACAAATCTCCTCGATGAGACGAGCGCCGGTCGATGTCGCGCCACGGGCCTACCCGACTCGCGGCCACTGCCGACGGGTCGCAGCGACCGTGACGACGGCGACCGGACGACTGCCGACGGCCCGCAGGGCGCGTACTGCCTCGGCCGCCGACGCGCCGGTCGTGATGACGTCGTCGACGACCACCACCGGACTCCGCAGGGTGCGGCCACGCGCCAGTGCCGGGGCAACCCGAAGCGCACCGTCGAGGTTGGCCGCCCGCTGCGTCGCGGACAGGCCGGCCTGGTCGCGGACGTCGCGAGCCGAGCGCAACGCGGCGACCACCCCGACCGCGTGACCACGACGCCGCAGTCGACGAGCGGCGACCCGAGTGGTGCCGAGCACGGCGTCGTGGCCCCGCTCGCGCACGGCAGCGGGCACCGAAGGCATCGGCACCAGGACGCAGGACGTCAGGTTGAGACGGCGCAGCACGCACTCGATCGGCTCGGCCAGCATCCTCCCCAGGGGCCGGACCAGGCCGAACCTCCCGTGCTCCTTCGCGGCCACGATCAGCTCGCGGACCCGCCCCTCGTAGCGCGCGGCCGTCATCGGGAGCACGGGAGCGGGCTCGAGCAACCCGGACGGCGTCGGATCCGGCCACGAGTCGACCGGGACCGCGACGCAGGCGGCGGCACACTCGGGACACAGCCGGCGACCCGGCCGGTCGCACCCGGCGCAGCGGCCGCCGAGCAGCAGATCGCTCGCGGCGTCCCGCCACGGGGAGGGCTCCACACCGGTAGCCTGCGCCGTTGCTCGGCGAGCTGGCCGGCCGCTACCGAATCTGTGGACGACGGGCCGACCGCAGCACGCTCGCGGCGGGCGCTAGCCCGGGAAGGTCGGCGACGACAACGGCTTGAGTCCGACCGGCTTCCACTCGCCGTCGGCCTCGAACCACAGCCGGCCCCGTTCGTTGCGGACGAAGACGCCGCCCTCCGACACCGACGCCACCAGCGTCTGCGGCGCGCCGAGCCCGACCGGCAGGATCCACTCGGACAGCAGGCTGGAGCCGTCGATCCGGACCGTGTAAGGCGCGACCCCGGCGCGGTTGACGCTGCCGAGGACGCCCAGGGTCGTCGCGTCGATCCAGGTCACGCTGCGCACCTGCCGAAGGGAGTCGCCGGTGGTGACGAGTGGGTGCACGCCCTCGACACCGATCACCGAGACGCCGTTGTCGCCGAACCGGATCTGGCCCAGGATGAGACGCGGGGCGCCGAGACCGGCCGGGCGGATCGGTTGCGCGGTCGCCGCGAACCGGGTGCCGTCCGGCGACAGCACCAGCGACTGGATCCGCTGGCCCCGGAACGGCGGCGGCGACATGGTCTTGACCCGCTTGCCATCGGCCGAGACGGTGAGCAGCTTCGACCCGTCCGAGGTGCGGTCGAGGACCAGCCACTCACCCGAGCGGGTCGCGACCGGCTGGGACAGGTCGGTGCCGAAGTAGTCGACCTGGTCGGGGGTCTGCCCCTTGGAGCTGTACAGCTTGCCGATCGTCATGGTGTTGCCGCTGCTGGTAACCGCGAGCACCTGATCGAGCGACACACTGACGTCGAAGGACCGGATGCCCTGATCCTGGCCCCACTGGCTGTTCTGCATCGGCTTGACCTTGGTGCCGAGCGCCAGACCGGCGTCGGAGTAGCGCGTCTCGACATAGACCAGGCGGCCATCCTCGAGGGCATAGAGCGTGTCTCGCGCCGGCCGTTCGGCCGGATCGAGCTCGAGGCTCGCGAAGGATCCGACGTCCATCACCTGGGGTTGACCGGGGACGTCCCAGCGCGCCCCGTCGACGAAGATCCGCACGCCGCTGACTCCGGACACCTGGGAGACGGTCCAGACCAGCTGGGCGGCAAGCAGCTCGCGCTGCTTGGCGGGCAGGTCGATCAGACCCGGCCCGTCCAGGCGAATCTCGGCGATGCCGTCATTGGTGACCGAGACCGAAGGGGCGACGTCGGTGCCCGGCGGAACGGCCGTCATGGGCTTCTGCTGTCCCTTCTGGACCGGCGGACCTTGGAGCACTCCCTGCACCAGACTGGTGGCCAGCTGATCGCCGTTCGCGAAATAGACGGGGTAGGGGACGAGTGCGTCCCACGAGGGAGCGATGAAGTACAGCGAGTACGGCAGGTAGGAGCGGGTGAAGGTGTCGGCATTGATGTAGAAGGCGTTGACCGGGTTGTCGATCCGCCACTCACCGTCCTCCTGGCGCAGGTGGTACCGATAGCTCCCCGCCCGCTCGGACGGCAGGACGGGGTGATAGACGCCGCGTGACGTCAAGGTCGCCTCGCGCTTGACCGTCAGGTCGACCGCCGAGCCGGTCGAGCTCGAGTGGTACGTCTGGTAGACCACGACGCGAGACGGGTTCCAGTCCGTCGCGGCCTCCTTGGTCAGGAACTGCTCGGCGAACTCGGTGGTCGGGGGGATCGCCTGCATCGCATCGATGAAGCCGGTCACGACCTGGGTGGGTGTGGCGCCGGGCGCGGGTGCGGGGGGCTCGAATGCGATTTGGTCCTGCTGGTCGTCGACCGGTCCGCTCACTTTGCTGACCGAGCCGGAGTCCGGGATCTGCGCGCAGGCCGCCAGGGCGCCGGCCGTGAGGAGGGCCGCCATTGCTGCTCGGACGATGCGGGTCAGGGTCATGACTCCCCCGCCCCGAGGTCGAGCCGCTCGTAGGGCTGGCCGATCTGGATCTCGGGCTCGTCACGAGGGACCAGCGGCAGCGGCGAGCGGCGCAGCTCGCCGTTGGCCCGACGCGGCAGGGTCAGCCGGAACTGCGCGCCCTTGCCAGGCTCGCCCCAGGCCTGCAGCCAGCCGCCGTGCAGCTGGGCGTCCTCGAGCGCGATGGCCAGGCCCAGACCGGTCCCGCCGACGCCACGGGCACGGGACGGGTCGGCCCGCCAGAAGCGGTTGAAGACCAAGGTCGACTCACCGGGCTGGAGCCCGACTCCCCAGTCCCGGACGGTCAGCGCGACACCCTGGTCGTCGCAGGCCACTCGGAGCACGATCTGCTCCGACTGGCTGTAGCTGATCGCGTTGGAGACCAGGTTGCGGATTATCCGGTCCAGCCGGCGGACGTCGGCCTCGACCAGGCACGGACGACCGCCCGACGCCACCCGCAGCCTGATGCCCTGGCGATCCGCCAGCGCCTGATGGTTCTCGACCGCGCGGTCCGCGAGGTCGGCGAGGTTGACCGTCTCCAGTTCCAGCCGGGCGGCGCCCGCGTCGAACCGGCTGACCTCCAGCAGATCGGTCAGCAGGGATTCGAAGCGGTCGAGCTCGGCCTGCAGTAGCTCGGCCGACCGAGCCGTCGCCGGATCGAAGTCGACCCGCGCGTCGTGGAGCACGTCGGCCGCCATCCGGACCGTCGTCAACGGGGTGCGAAGCTCGTGCGACACGTCGCTGACGAAGCGGCGCTGCATCCGCGACAGCTCCTCGAGCTGGCGGATCTGGCGCTGCAGGCTGGCCGCCATCTGGTTGAACGAGATGCCGAGCCGGGCGATGTCGTCCTGGCCCCGCACGTGCATGCGCTCCTCGAGCCGGCCGGCGGCCAGCCGCTCCGCGATTCGCCGGGCCAGGCGGACCGGCGTGACGACCTGCCGGGTGACCAGCCAGGCGACCGCCGCGATCAGGGCGAGCAGGATGATCCCGGCCGAGAACAGGCCCCGCTTCACCAGTCCCAGCGTCTCGGCCTGGTCGTTCATCGGGAACAGATAGAACAGCGCGTACTGGTCGCCGGAGCTCGGCACCTCGATCCGTTGGCCGACGATGACGGCGGGCGACGTCTGGTGGCCGTCCTGATAGGAGATCTGGCCATAGGTCCAGTACAGGCCGTTGCCGCCGGAGACCTGCTCCAGCAGGTCGGGCGGCAGGCTGTCCTTGCTCACCCCGTCGGTCCGCCGGATCCCGGGCCGGGTGTCGCTGCCGAAGCCGGGACCGATCGGGCCCGCGAGCAGCAGCTCGTAGTTGCGGGAGGTGCCGCCTCGTTCGGCCTGCTGCTCGACGAGATCGGTCAGGATCTGCGTCTGGTTGCTGGTGTCCGTGACCGGCTGCTCGTCCAGCGCCCGCTGGGCCTGATCCACGCCGGCCTGCGCCTCGGAGATCGACTGGTCACGCTTGCTGTCGGTGAGCCCTTCGGCGACCTGCCGGGTCAGCATCCAGCCCACCAGGATGATCACGATCGCGCTCAGGACCAGGGTGCTGATGACGACCCGGGCCTGGATCGACCGCAGCCAGCTGTAGCGAAGTGCGCGCAGGCCCTTGGACAGCGATTCGCGTCCGGTGTGCCACCACCGGATCGCTGTCGCCTGCATCGATGTCACCGAAGTCCCGCCCTCTCGGGCCGCGCACGCATGCCCGCGTCCAGGTTAGGCCCTGGAATCACGGTGATTGAGCGGTGTCAACCGGCGTTCGCCTTGTAGCCGACCCCGCGCACGGTGACGACGATCTCCGGATGCTCCGGGTCGTGCTCGATCTTGGAGCGCAGCCGTTGGACGTGGACGTTGACCAGCCGGGTGTCGGCGGCGTGCCGGTAGCCCCAGACCTGCTCCAGCAGGACCTCCCGGGTGAACACCTGCCAGGGCTTGCGGGCCAGGCACAGCAGCAGGTCGAACTCGAGCGGCGTCAGGGCGATCGCCTTGCCGCTCCGCTTCACGCTGTGGCCCGCGACGTCGATGGTCAGATCGGCGATAGTGATCGTCTCGGGTGCCTCTTCACCGAGCCGGCGCAACCGGGCCCGGATCCGCGCCACCAGCTCTTTCGGCTTGAACGGCTTGACGATGTAGTCGTCGGCGCCGGACTCCAGGCCGACCACGATGTCGACCGTGTCGTTCTTGGCGGTGAGCATGACGATCGGCACACCGGACTCGGCGCGGATCGCCTTGCAGACGTCGACCCCGTCCATGCCGGGCAGCATCAGGTCGAGCAGCACGATGTCCGGCCGCTGCTCCCTGAACATCGCCAATGCCTTGTCCCCCGAGCCGCACACCACGGTCTCGAAGCCCTCGTTGTTGAGCACGATCGTCAGCATCTCGGCCAGCGCGGTGTCGTCGTCGACGACCAGGACCGTGCCCTTGCTTCCGGATCGTGCCGTATTGGGATCGTTGTCCACGTGTTATCTCCCAGGAACCTGCGTCGGGGCTGCCCCGCCCCACATCCCTCACATTACGGCGTGGGATTGCGAATGCGGGAACAGCCCGGACGCGCGTGTTCGCTGACAGACCGTACGGAGGCTCAGTAGCGGTAGTGCTCCGGCTTGTACGGACCGTCCACGTGGATGCCCAGGTAGGACGCCTGATCCTTGCTGAGCTCGGTCAGCTCGACCCCGAGGGCGTCGAGGTGCAGCCGGGCGACTTCCTCGTCGAGCTGCTTCGGCAGGGTGTGAACGCCCAGCGGATAGTCGTCGGACCGGGTGAACAGCTCGATCTGGGCCAGCACCTGGTTGGTGAACGAGTTCGACATCACGAACGACGGGTGGCCGGTCGCGTTGCCCAGGTTCATCAGGCGGCCCTCGGACAGCACGATGATGCTGTGGCCGTCCGGGAAGTCCCAGACGTCGACCTGGGGCTTGACCGTACGCCGCTGGATCCCCTCGTAGGCGGCCAGTCCGGCCAGGTCGATCTCGTGGTCGAAGTGCCCGATGTTGCCGACGATCGCCTGGTGCTTCATCCGGGCCATGTCGTCGACGGTTACGACGCCCTTGCAGCCGGTGGCGGTGATCACGATGTCGGCCTCGTCGATGACGCTGTCGAGCCGCGCCACCTGATAGCCGTCCATCGCGGCCTGCAGCGCGCAGATCGGGTCGATCTCGGTGACGATCACCCGGGCGCCCTGGCCGCGCAGTGACTCGGCGCAGCCCTTACCGACGTCGCCGTAGCCGCACACGACGGCGACCTTGCCGCCGATCAGGACGTCGGTGGCCCGGTTGATGCCGTCGATCAGCGAGTGGCGGCAGCCGTACTTGTTGTCGAACTTCGACTTGGTGACCGAGTCGTTGACGTTGATCGCGGGGAACAGCAGCTTGCCGTCGCGCATCATCTCGTAGAGCCGGTGGACGCCGGTCGTCGTCTCCTCGGTGACGCCCTTGATGCCCTCGGCGATCCGGCTCCAGCGGTCGGTCGACTCGGCGTACGCGGCGGTCAGCGCGGTCAGGACCTCCCGCAGCTCCGGGTTGTCGGTCGACTCGGGCGACGGGACCTCGCCGGCCTTCTCGTACTCGACGCCCAGGTGCAGCAGCAGGGTGGCGTCACCGCCGTCGTCGAGGATCATGTTGGGCTGCTGCCCGTCCGGCCACTGCAGGATCTGCTGGGTGCACCACCAGTACTCGGCGAGCGTCTCGCCCTTCCAGGCGAAGACGGGCACGCCGGCGAGCTGGTCGACGGTCCCGGTCGGGCCGACGACGACGGCCGCGGCCGCGTGGTCCTGGGTGGAGAAGATGTTGCAGCTCGCCCAGCGGACCTCCGCGCCGAGGGCGACCAGTGTCTCGATGAGCACGGCGGTCTGCACGGTCATGTGCAGCGAGCCCGCGATCCTGGCGCCGGCCAGCGGACGGCTCTCGCCGTAGCGCTCCCGCATCGCCATCAGCCCGGGCATCTCGTGCTCAGCGAGCGAGATCTCAGTCCGCCCGAAGTCCGCCAGGCTCAGATCAGCAACCTTGTAATCCATGGTGTTCCTTCCGTGTGTGCCGGTACGTCGTCGATCCGTCACTTGAGTCGCGACGATCCGCGGCGTCATCGACCAGGCACCCGTAGGCGCGTCGGCGGATCGTCGGACACAAGTGCCCGATCAACTCCTGCCTGGTCCTCGTGCGATCAAAGTCGCCACGGGCCTTCTGGCCCCACACGGGAGGACCCACTCAGGATAACGGTTCGGTCGAGGGCTCTGCTGCGGCCCGCTCGCGGTAGATGTCCGGCTCGAGGTAGATGAGCATGTCGATCGGCTCGGCCGCCCGGATCGCGGCCTCGGCGGCGTCGATCCGGGCGGCGACCGTGTCGGCGGACTCGTCGTGCTCGACGGCGATCTTGGCGGCCACCAGCAACTCGTCCGGGCCGAGGTGGAGCGTCTTGAGGTGGATGATCCGCTCGATGCCCGGCGTCTCCTCGATCGCGGCCCGGATCGCCCGGAGCGCGACCGGGCTGGCCGACTCGCCGAGCAGCAGGCTCTTGGTCTCGATCGCGAGGCTCACCGCGACGCAGACGAGCAGGATGCCGATGGCGACGGTCCCGGCGACGTCCCAGTAGGCGTTGTCGGTCAGCAGCGCCAGGCTGATGCCGACGAAGGCGAAGACCAGACCGAGCAGGGCAGCCAGGTCCTCCAGCAGCACGACCGGCAGCTCTGGCGCCTTGGCGCCGCGGACGAACTTCAGCCAGCTGACGCCGCGGCGCACCTTGTTGGACTCCCGGATCGCGGTGCGGAACGACCACGACTCCATCGCGATGGCCGCGATCAGCACGACCAGCGGCACCCACCACCAGTCGCTCTCGAGCAGCTCGTTCGGGTGGCCGGAGTGGACCTCGTGGTACTTGTGGTACGCCTCGTACAACGCGAACAGGCCGCCGACGCTGAACAGGATGATCGCCACGATGAAGGCGTAGACGTAGCGCTCGCGACCGAAGCCGAATGGGTGCTCCGGAGTCGCCTCTCGGCGCGACCGACGACCGCCGATGAGCAGCAGCAGTTGGTTGCCGGAGTCCGCGACCGAGTGGATCGCCTCGGCCAGCATCGAGGACGCGCCGGTGATCCCCCACGCTATGAACTTGGTCAGCGCGATGCCGAGGTTCGCGCACAGCGCCGCGACGACAGCCTTGGTGCCTTCCTGTCCAGCCATGGGCTCCCGATCTGGTCGGCGTGGTGTCGCTATCCTGCCCGACCGGCGCTGACCCGGCACAGGCATCCCTTGCCGCGTACGGCGACGTCGGCCGACGGTCCCGGGACGAAGGCGGACTCGCCGTGGCGGAGCGCCAGCTCCATGCCGTCGGCGGTGACGGTGTACTCGCCCTCCAGACACAGCAGGATCTGCGGACCGACCGGATCCGGTGCCAGCGAGCAGGGCTCGTCGGCCAGATCGGCGAGGACGCCGAGCGCGAGATCGGTGCCGGAGGGGGCGTAGACCCGCTCGGCGCCGACCATCGTCCACTCGACGCGGCCGGGGCCCGGATCGGTGACCAGATCGGCGAGGAAGGCGTCGACGTCGGTCGGCTTGGACGTCAGACCGGCTCGTACCACCGCGTCCGAGCTGGTCTGCACCTCGACACCGACGCCGGACAGGTACGTGTGCGGCTGCCCGGGCCGGCAGACCAGCGCCTCGCCCGGAGCGAGCTCGACGGTGGCCAGCAGCAGCGGCGAGAGCACGGCTGGGTCGGCGCCGTGCCGGGCCGCAAGGTCGTCCATGGCACGCGACGTGCCGGTCCATCGGGGCAGCCGTCGCAACTCGGCCCGGACCGCGTCGATCCGGCCGTGGTCGACACCCCGGAGCAGCCAGGCCAGCCCGTCGCGCAACGCCGGCTGGCTCGTCGTGCTCGGCTGCAGTCCGTCGGCGACCGAGCGGACCCGGTCGTCGCGGGACGTGCTGAGATCGGCGAGCAGCGCCCGCACCTGCGCCACGTCGCGGAAGCCGCACAGCGCCCGGCAGGACTGCCAGGCGTAGAGCATCTCGGTCTTGGCGTCGGGCCCGGAATCCGGATGGATCTGCAGCGACAGCGGCGCACCGATCGCCATCACCTTGGTCAGGAACGGCAGCCGCGGCTGGTCGCGCTCGCGGAGTACGTCGGCGAGCTGCTCCCACCGGCTGCCGACCCGTACCGACGACGACTCCGTCTCGTAGGCGCCGATCCACAGCTCCGCCTGCGGCCCGCCGTCCGGCGTCACGCCGAGCAGCTCCGGGATGGCCTCGGTCGATCCCCAGTCGTAGCGACGGATCGGATTTCGCATCGGGTACATGACGTCAGTGTGTAGCCGCATCGGATCCAAGGCCGACCCCGAGGTACTCAGCGGCGTAACTGCCCTGCGACAGCAGCGCCGCGTATCGCGCGATCTCAGGACCCTGATCGCACTCAAGCGTCTGCACGCGTACGCCGTGCTGCTCGGCTCCCGCGATCAGCCGGCCACGCTGGACGCGTACGACCGAGTCCTGGGTGCCGTCGTCGAGGATCACCAGCGCCGACTGGGTGCCGGCCCCGCGCGACTCGTAGGGATCGGCGAACAGGTCGGGCGGCGTCGCGGCCGTGATGACCGGGAGCAGATGGTCGGCGTCCGCGGCCAGCGACGACCGCCCGGACACCCGCCGGATCGCCTCGGCCACCCGGCGCGCCGCCCGCGCGGCCAGCACGGAACCGCCCCACAGCAGCGGGTTCACGTCCGCGAGGGCCATCGCCAGCTCCTTGGCCGGGTTCTGGACGATGTCGTGGAACGGCGAGCAGTCCTCCGCGACCCGGTCGAGCGCCGACGCGACCGCCTCGGCGTCGACGGCCGGGCCGAGCTCGAGGATGTGCAGCGCCTGCAGCAGCACGACCGCGGCCGCCAGGTTGTCGCCGGTGGTCACCGGCAGCAGTGTCGTGTAGCGCCCGGCCGCCATCTCGGCCACGTCAGAGCGCGGATCACACGTCACGATCAGGGCCGCCCCGCGCCGGGTCGCCTCGGAGACCGCGGAGGACGCCGACACGTCGCCGCTGGTCTGCGCCATCACCACGACCGCGTCGAGCGCGCCGACCCAGCCTGGCAGACCCGGCCCGGGCCAAGCGACGAAGGGCACCGGGCACCAGGACTCGAGGACGGCCCGCAGCAGGCGGGAGTCGTTGCCGGCCGCTACAACCGCTCGCGGCCGGGCCTCGCTGCTGAAGCCGACGAGGACCTCCTGGGCGGCGGCTACCTCACGCCGGACCCGGGCACCGGCCTCGGCCAGCCGCCGCAGGTCCGGATCGGCGGCAGCCAGCGCTGCCGGATCGTCGAGCAGAGCATCGTCGAACACCGTGCGTGGTCCCTCCGGCCGGACTCAGGAGCCGTCAGAGGTCGCCGAGTCGCCGGACGTCCCCGGTCGCCGGGCCTCCTCGACGAGCATCACCGGGATGTCGTCGCGTACCGGGTAGGCGAGTCCACAGCTGTCGCAGACCAGCTCCGACGCCGACTCGTCGACTGACAGCGTCCCGTGGCAGTCCGGGCAGACGAGGATCTCCAACAGCGTGGCGTCGAGGTTCATCACTGACTCCTGATCGTGGCGAGCACGCGATCGCGTACCCGCGCCAGCTTCTCGGGGTCGGTTGCCTCCACGTTGAGGCGGAGCAACGGCTCGGTGTTCGATGCCCGCACATTGAACCACCAATCCGATGCCGACACGGTCAGCCCGTCGAGGTGGTCGGTCGTCACATCGGTCTCACCGGCGAACTCGCGACCCACCGCGTCACTCGCCAGGCGGGGGTCGGGCACCGACACGTTGATCTCCCCCGACGCCACATAGCGGGCCAGCTTCGCCACCGTCGTGGACAGCGGAGCCTCGGTCGCGGCCAGCTCGGCCAGCAGGTGAACCGCCGCCAGCATCCCGGAGTCGGCGTTCCAGAAGTCCCGGAAGTAGTAGTGCCCCGAGTGCTCGCCGCCGAAGATCGCGTCGTGCTCGGCCATCGCGGCCTTGATGCCCGAGTGGCCCACCGGCGTCCGGACGCCGACCCCGCCGGCCGCGGCGATCTCCTCGGGCACGATCCGCGAGCAGGTGAGGCTGTAGAGGATCGTGGCGCCCGGGTGCCGCCGGAGCAGCCGCCGCGCGACCAGCGCGACCACGGTCGACGGCGGCACCAGCGCACCGGCCTCGTCGATCGCGAAGCACCGATCTGCATCGCCGTCGAAGGCCAGCCCGACGTCGGCCCGCTCGGCCACGACGGCTCGGCGCAGGTCGGCCAGGTTCGCGGCGTCCATCGGATCCGGCGGATGGTGCGGGAACGTCCCGTCGAGTTCGAAGTGCAGCGGCACCAGCTCCACGTCCAGCCGGCTGAACACAGCGGGTGCCGTGACGGCGGCCATCGCGTTGCCGGCGTCGACGACCACCCGCAGCCGTCGCTCGAGCGGGGGTCCGGTGCGCACGACGCGGTCGGCGAAGGCGGCGAGGACATCGCGGTGAGTACGTGACGCGGTCGGCCCCGTCGAATCGGCGTCGGCGCCATCGGCGACTCGATCCCGGATCTCGGCCAGCCCGGTGCCCCAGGCGACCGGCCGGGCGCCGGAGCGGCACAGCTTGAGGCCGTTCCACTCGCCAGGGTTGTGGCTGGCGGTCACCATGACGCCGGGGAGCTCGAGCACGCCGGAGGCGAAGTAGAGCACGTCGGTCGCGACCAACCCGATGTCGACCACGTCCACACCGCTGCCGGTCAGGCCGTCGCAGAGCGCGTCGGTCAGCGCCGGTGAGCTGGTCCGCATGTCCCGGCCCACCACGATCGACCCGACCCCGTCGGCGTGGCACAGCACGTCCGCGATCGCGACCCCGAGGCTGCGGGCCATCGCCTCGTCGAGCTGATCGGGGACCCGGCCGCGAATGTCGTAGCGCTTGACGATCGCGTCCACCGGCGATCCACCCCGAGGCGAAGCCATGTCCTAGTCGAGCGAGCGCAGCGCCCGCAGGTGGCCGCGCCGGCCCACCTCGATGCCGTGACCGCGCGGCTCGTCGACCGGCGCCGGCCGAGCCGCCTCCCGGACGGCGTTGGCCAGCGCCTCGAGGTCGTCGCTGCTCGGCCCGCCGGCGTCCGGATCCGGCGCGAGTCGTACGACCTCCCAGCCGACCGGCGCGGCCAGTCGCTCGGAGTGCTCCTCGCACAGGTCGTACGCATGCGGCTCGGCGTAGGTGGCGAGCGGGCCGAGGACGGCCGTCTGGTCGGCGTACACATACGTCAGCGTCGCGACCGCCGATCGGGGGCAGGCGGTACGCGAGCAGCGTCGCCGAAGGCTCACATGCGAACGGTACCGGGCCGGGCTCGCCGGGGTCGGCACCAGCGGTCGTGTCGGCCCACCGGACGCCTGCGAGATGGCGACCACTAGCCTCGGTCGAATGAATCCCGACGGTGCGCGGCGGACCCGCGATCGCCGTGAACGCCGGCGCGGAGGGCCCTGGATCGTCCCCGGGCCGCATACGCCGGCCGGTGTCCCCGCCGAGCGGAGTCGGCGGGAGCGCTTCGACGCCCTGGTGCTCAGCGTGGTCTCCGAGCTCGAGACCTGGTGGCCGGCCGAGCTCGCCGACGTCGAGTTCGGCGTCGAGGAGGTGCCGTGGGTCGACGACGACTGGCAGCCGGAGGAGGTGCCGGTGGCCACCCTGGTCCGCAGGTCGTCGCGCCACCCGGCCCGGATCGTGATCTACCGGCTGCCGATCCGCACCCGCGCCCTTCGCGCGTCGCGACCCGCGCTCGAGGCCGATCTCGTGTACGCCGCGCTGATCCATCAGGTCGCCGAGCTGCTGGACCGTACGCCTGAGGAGATCGACCGGCGCCCGGCTCGCGAACCGACCCGGATGGCCGGTCAGCCGAGCGGATAGACGCCCGGCGCCGTCACCGTCACCGGCGCCTCCGACAGTGGCATCGCGGCCCATGCCGAGTCGCCGGAGGCGAAGGTCGCGCTGGCCAGCAGCTTGCTGCCGTCCTCCGGCCGGACGACGAGGTAGGCCACGTTGGCGAGCTTGGCGCCGAGATCTCGCTGGTTGTCGGCCTCCCAGACCACCGATGAGCCGGCCGGCGCAGTCACGGTTTTCTCGGCAAGTGACGGGCCGTCGGCGCCGTGTGCCGTCACGGTGAACTTCGCCTCCTGCGACGGATCGGCGCTCGAGACCAGCAGCCGGAGCCCGGACGGGTCGACGGTGGGCAGGTCGACCGGGACGACGGCGGGGCCACTGATCTCGGGAACGCTGGTGCCGTAGGCGATGTCGGTGGGGCTGCCCGGCGAGATGGATCGAACCGAGGCGACGACCGGCTGGTCGGAGTCGAGCCGGAGCGCGACCGTCTGTTTGTCGAGCGTGGCCGGTACGTCGATCAGCTTGACGCTTTCGGGTTCGACGGAGACGTCCTCGAACTTCGCGACCGGGAACGTCCCGTCCTGGCCGACCACCTGAAGCTTGACCGATGCGGTCCGGTCGTTCGGATTGCCGATGATCAGCTCGCGCCGCTCGGCGCCCCCGATCAGCGGGCTCACAGTGAGCGAGGTCGCCGGCTCATCGGCGGTCGGCACCCACTCGGTCCCTGCGGGCTGCAGCGTGGCGGCCCAGGTGTCGAGTACGGCGGTCGCGACCTGTCCCTGGCTGGCCGCCACCCGTACCGCGACCTCACCCGCTCCGGCCGCGACCTCTGCCAGCCCGATCCGTACGACGTCGCGCGGCTTGACGACGAGACCGCTGACCGGGTTGGAGCTGCCGTCGCGGGACAGCAGCGTGACGTCGGCGATCGCCTCGGTGTCGCCCGGGTTGCTCACCAGCAGCGTGCTTGCATGGTCGACGCTGCTGCCGGCGCCGACGAACCACGCGTCGCGACCGGGCCGGGCGCAGGCACCGACCGCCAGGCCGCCGCCGGCCTCGTCGGTCGCGCTGGTGGCGGTGAACGCACTCGCGCCGGCCGCCAGCGATCCGGTCGTCGAGACGAAGACGGTCTTGGCGGCGTCGGCGTCCTGGGTGACGACCTCCCACTTTCCGAGCGCGGGTGGGCGCTTCGGCGTCAGGCTCTCGCCGTGCGGGATCGGCGTGATCTCGACCGTTCCCTTCCCGGCGTCGGACCGGGCCGTGTCGGTGGACGGTGTGGTGAGACCGATGCCGGTGCGTTCCGCCTTCAGCTTGGCGGTGTCGACCGACGGACAGGTGAGGTCCGATCGGCTGAGCGGCAGCTGGGTGGCCGCCGGCGGTGGCGCGGCCGACTCAGCGCTCTGAGTCGTCGACCAGGCGATCAGGCCGGCGGCGATCAGCACCAGGACCAGCGGCGCGAGCTTCCAGCCGTCGGAGGGCATCGGCGTCGAGCCGTCGCTGCCCCGCAGCCGATGGCTGCGACGCGGCCGGGGTGGCGGTGTGGACGCGGGAGTCGTCATGTCCGTCGCCTCCGTCCCGGAAGTGCTAGGACGATCGCCACGACGGCCAGCACCACCCGCAGCAGCAGCCAGCGGTCGTGCCCGGAGTCGTACGACACCGTCACCTCGCCGGCACTCGGCGCCGCGAACCCCTGCGTACCGCTGCTCGTCGTGACCGACTGGAGGGGGCCGTCGGTGCCGGACGCGGACCAGTTGTCGGAGGCGCCGGCGGCCAGGTGCAGTTGGTGCTGCCCGGATCCGGCCGGGATGTGGAGGCTCCCCACCAGTCCCGGCGGGGCGGACACGATCCGGGCCTTGGCCGGGTCGACCGCGCCGCCGCCGATCTGCGGGAGCACCCGCGCTGCGCCGGACGGTGCGGTCGCCTGCCAGGCCCGGGCCTGTGGGTCTGTCGTGCCGGCCCGGGTCAGTCCGGCGGCACCATCGAGTGCCGACGCCACCGTCGCGTCGACCGGGGCCGGGGCGTAGACGGCGCCGATGCCACGATCGAGCAGCGCCGCCACCGTCTCGACGTCCGGCGCGCTCAGCAGGTTGGCGACGACCCGGTCCATCGCGTCGACGTCGGACCGCGCGGGCAACACCGTCTCGTCGCCGAGCCGGTCTCCGTCGTCGCGGACGATCTGGTAGCCGACGCCGGTCTCGGGCGACCCGGACAGCACGAGGGTCGACGACTGCTCCGGCCCGGACGCCTGGGCCGCCAGATAGACCGGCACCGGGACCGGGTCCTCGCGGGCCAGTGCGGTGTCGTCGCCGATCACCCACCAGCCGGCGACCACGACCGGAACGATCGTCGCGACCGCAGAGGCGCCGACGGTGATCGGCTGGCGCCAGCCGAAGCTGCGTCCGGCCAGGAAGTCGCTGACCCGGTCGGCCGCGAGTCCGGCGGCGACGGCGAGTCCGGCCAGCCAGCAGGCCAGCGGGAAGCCGACCCACACCGCGGCCGATGGGGTGCCGACACCGACGTCGATCCGCTGGCCGGCACCGAGCACGGCCAGGGCCAGACCGACCAGCGCCACCAGCCATGCCATCGCGACCAGTCGCATCCGGTCGGTACGGCCCAACGCGATCACGCCGAGCAGGACCACGATCAGACCGATCCAGGCAGGTGCCGCGCCGATGCCGCCCGGCGTACCGCCGACCAGGTCGAGCGCACCGGGCACCGGGTTGATCGGCGTTCCGTCGACGTTGGCATTGGCCAGGCCGGCCTCCCACCACACCGCGCTCGGGTCGAGGACCCGGTTCCACATCCACTGGCCGAGCAGCAGCCACGGCACGACGAGCACCCCGACCGTCGCGAGCAGCCCCTGGCGCCGTCCGACGCCGTTCGGGACCGCGACGGCGGCCAGCACCAGCCCGGCTCCGACGACGACGTACCCGATCGGCACGAACGCGATGAGTAGGCTCACCCACAGCCCGAGCCGGAGCGCCGAGAGCCACAACGGTCCCTCGCCGCCGTACATCCGGATGGCGGCGATGGCGACCAGCGGCACCACCAGGATGCCGACCACGGTGCCGATCCGCCCCTGCGCGATGGCACCGGTCAGGATCGGCAGCGCGGCGTAGGCGAGGGACCACCACATACGTACCCGGCTGGACTCGAACATCCGCCGGGCCAGGCGGCTGGCGGTCAGTGCGCTGAGTGGCACCGCGGCGAGCATGAGCAGGTCGATGAGCAGCCACGGCTGACCGAAGCTGAGCGTGCCCGCGACGGCCAGCAGCCCGACGTAGGGAGCGGCCGGTGCGTCGGAACCCAGGCCGACCGGATGCCAGGACTGCCACATCAGGCCCCACCAGTCACCGACGCCGTCCGGCGCCGGCAACAGCGCGCCGCCGAGCAGCTGGCCCGATCCCAGCAGGTCGCGCGCCGACCACAGCGAGAGGAGGACGAGAACGAGCGCGACCGCCGTCCAGGGCTGCCGGAGCACCCGATTGATTGCGCCGGTGCCGGTCTGCAGTTCCTCGGTCTCGGCGGCCACCGGGCCGGACTCGACGACCGCACGCTTGCCGCTGATCTGTGGTTGGCCTCCACCGCCACCGGCCGCGCGTACGACCGCGAGCCCGATGTCGAGGACGGCGTCGACGCCGTGCCGGTACGGCAGCAGTGGACTGGGCAGGAGCGGGCGTACGTCCTTCGGCGATCGCTTGGCCTGGCGCCGTCGGCGATGCCGGGCCCGCAGCATCGCGAACGGATGCAGATAGACCCCCGCGACAGCGCGTAGCTCGTCGACCGCTTCGCGCGGCGCCTTGGCGAGCAGGAAGCCGAACGCTCGCAGGATCGAGCCCACCAGCAGCCGGATGGACTGCCACCAGAAGCCGAAGAAGCTCGCATTGGCCAGCAGGATGAACAGGGCTGCCCGTCGCTCCTGCGCGTGTGCGCTCGCGACCCCGGCACGCAGGCCGCGGCTGGCCGCCTCGAGATGGAAGACGACCGCGTCCGGCGCCGTCCGGGTCCGGTAGCCCGCGCGCGCCACGCGCCAGCCGATGTCGAGGTCGGCGCCGAAGACCGGCAGCCGGCGCTCGAGTCCGCCGAGCTGGTTCCAGACGTCCCGCCGGATCAGCATCCCCGCCGTGTTGACCGCGAGCACATCGCGAGGGCGGTCGTGCTGGCCCTGGTCGGGCTCACCGCGCTCGAGTCCGGTCTCTCGATGTCCGGTGCCGCTGATGGTGGCGCCGACCTCGAGAAGCCGCCGCAGCGACGGCCACTCGCGAAGCTTGGGGCCGACGATGGCAACGTCGTCGCGCACCTCTGCCAGCAGGCCCGCGAGGGCGCCGGGATCGGGCGCGGAGTCGTCGTGCAGCAGCCAGATCCAAGACCGGGTCGGATCAGCGGGGTTCCCGGAGTGCCCGTGTCGCCGCGGCTCCACCGGCTGACCGTTGAGGAACTCGAGACCGGCCGAGACGGCGGCGCCGAATCCGACCGACCGGCGCAGCCGGCACACGCTCTGGGGGCCGACCCGGTTGGACAACAGATCGACCGACTCGTCGGTGGAGCCGGTGTCGACAGCGACCAGGGCGTTGGGCATCCGCCGCTGGCGTTCGAGACCGTCGAGCACCTGCGGAAGCCACTTGGCGCCGTTGTGACTCACCAGGACGACCGTCACGTGGGGACCGGCGGTCATCTCCGGTCCATCGACGGCAGCAGGCATGGGCGGCTCTCGTGGTCGGGGTCTCGGACGGGGCATGCAACCCGACACAAACCCTAAGCGGTCGCCGGTGTCGGCGACCGCTGGCTACCTTGGCTACGACAAAACGTGACCAATGATGACAAGTTCCGAGCCGACCGGCCGCGGGCAACCACATCTCGCCGCTGGTCGGCCCTCCCCGTCAGACCGCTCGCTTCTTCAGCTTGCGCCGCTCGCGTTCCGAGAGTCCGCCCCAGATGCCGAACCGCTCGTCATGCGCCAACGCATACTCCAGGCACTCGCCGCGGACGTCGCAGGACAAGCAGACTCGCTTGGCCTCACGTGTGGATCCGCCCTTTTCCGGAAAGAAGGCCTCTGGATCGGTCTGGGCACACAACGCCCGCTCCTGCCAGGCCAGCTCGCCGGCTTCGTCGTCGAGCACATCGAGTTCATTCACGATGCTCTCGCCTCCTCGACACTTCCGTTCCCGAGAATTCCCCGTTCGTGACTTCGCGTCGCAGCGCGGCGTGGCTTGCGGGCTGGCCTGCCCAACCCCGGTCGGCCAGCGGCACCGCGAAAGCACCTGACCGGCGCCGCGGAACGAGCTGTCCACCGAAGCGATCGAACGACACGTATGAAATTACATGCCTGTCAATACCACAAAGTCAAGCCCGGGGATGCTAATGACACCGGCCCGCTGACACCACGACGGGTGTGGTACGGAGCCGTACCACACCCGTCGTGGGCTGTGCTGAGTCGCGAAGTGGGGAGCAACCGACGCACTCAGGAGCTCGGGGACCACCAACCTGGGCGGTCTTCCTCGCCCTCGGCGGGGGGCTCACCCTGCTGTTGCGTCTCCGGCTGCGGCTGGCCCCACTGCTGCGTCGGGTCGGCCTGCGGCTGGCCCCACTGCTGCTGACCCGGGTCGCCGCCGGCCGCATAGCCGGTCGAGGACTCACCCGAGGTCGGCATCGGCTGGCCCGCCTCGCCACCCGCGGCGTAGCCGGTCGAGGACTCGCCGGACGTCGGCTGTCCCCAGCCACCGGCTGCCGCGCCTCCGGCGGCCGCGCCGCCCGCTGCGGCACCCCACTGCTGACCGCCCCACTGCTGGTCCTGCGGCTGCGGCTGGCCGCCCCACTGCTGGCCGCCCCACTGCTGCTGCTGCGGCTGGCCGGCCCACTGCTGGCCACCCCACTGCTGCTGCTGTTGCTGCGGACGCACCGGCGCCGGCAGGCCCTGGAAGATCGTGTACGTCAGGAAGGCGCCGATGCCGAGGAAGCCCAGGAAGCCGAGCATCAAGATGGTGCCGACCACCTTGCCCGCTCCGGCCATGCCGCCGAAGCCGACGAGGGCGGTGGCCAGCTGGCCCATCGACGCGGCCGGACCCCCGGTGTCGACGCCGTAGCCGGCGAACCAGGTGATCACGCCGAACAGCACCATCAGCCCCTGCAGACCAAGGGCGCCGGGCACCACGATCCGCGCCATCGGGGTCGGGTCGTCCGCAGAGCCGACGAGCATCGCGGCCGCAACGGTGATGATGACCATCACCGGGTTGACGAAATTTCCCTGCGTCAGGACCGCGCGAGTGCTGAACTCGCCGAGGTCGCCGTTGAACAGCACGGACAACGACGCGAGGAGGTAGAGAGCGGTAACGCCAAGCAACCCGAGAGCTAGCGGATCGCGAAGCTTCTTGGCAGATTCGTTCAGCACGGAAACTCCCCAATCAGACAGTTAGTGCGTGGCCAGCCTGCCACAGATGCATATCCGATGGTCAGCGTGGTAGTCGCTTGGGCGGTGTCCGGTCCGGCGACGAACAGCGCCACACTGTCGACATGCAGATCACTGCACTGTCGGGAGGTATCGGCGGCGCTCGGTTCCTGCGCGGACTGCGCCGGGTCGTGGGTCGGGACGACGAGCTGACCGTCGTCGGCAACACCGCCGACGACATCTGGCTGTTCGGCCTGAAGATCTGTCCGGACCTCGACACCGTGATGTACACGCTGGGCGGCGGCATCGACGACGAGCGCGGCTGGGGCCGGGTGGACGAGACGTGGCGGGTCAAGGACGAGCTCGCTTCGTACGGCGTCGAGCCGACCTGGTTCGGTCTCGGCGACCGCGACTTCGCCACGCACATCGTGCGTACCCAGATGCTGTCGGCCGGCTACCCGCTGTCGGCCGTGACCCGCGCCCTGTGCGCCCGCTGGCTGCCCGACTCGGACCGGCCGGCCGTACGGCTGCTGCCGATGAGCGACGACCGGGTCGAGACCCACATCGTCGTCGACGACGCCTCCGAGCCGTCCGGGCGACGGGCGATCCACTTCCAGGAGTACTGGGTGCGACTGCATGCCGAGCCGCCGGTACGCGACGTCGTGGTCGTCGGTGTGGACGAGGCGACCGCCGCACCCGGCGTCGTCGACGCGATCCTCGGGGCCGATGCCGTGATCCTGCCGCCGTCGAACCCGATCGTGTCGATCGGCACGATCCTCGGCGTCAAGGACGTCGGCGCCGCGCTCCGGGACACTAAAGCGCCGGTGGTCGGACTGTCCCCGATCGTCGAGGGCGCGGCCGTCCGTGGCATGGCCGACCAACTGCTGTCCGGCCTCGGTCTCGAGAACTCTGCCGCCGGGGTTGCCGAGCATTACGGCGCCCGCCGGCATGGCGGCTATCTCGACGGCTGGCTGGTCCACGATGCCGACGCGGAGCTGGTGCCGCGGATCGAGTCCGCCGGCATCGCCGCCCACGGGGTCCCGCTGTTGATGCGCGACCCCGCGGCAACGGACGCGATGGCGGTCGCCACCCTCGACCTCGTCGACGAGCTGG
>DATFRX010000266.1:0-5660 GCA_035262905.1 Nocardioidaceae bacterium | reverse complement strand
CGATACGAAATTCGAATTCGGCTTGTCCGACGGCCAAGTGCTCCTCATTGACGAAGTACTGACTCCCGACAGTTCCCGGTTCTGGCCGGCCGATCAATATCAGCCGGGCCGTTCGCAGCCGTCGTTCGACAAGCAGTTCGTCCGCGACTGGCTGACCTCGGCCGAGAGCGGTTGGTCCAAGAGCTCCGGCGAGCCGCCGCCGTCGCTGCCCGAGGCGATCGTGGACAAGACCCGGGCACGTTACGTCGAGGCGTACGAGCGGATCACCGGCGAGCGCTTCTAGCCGCGTCGCGACACGAGGCAGCGTTGGCGGTCGGGCCATGCCGTACGCAAGACCATGAGCGTCCGGCTCTCGGATGAGCTTCGGGAGCAGTTGGATGCCACCGCAGATGTGGAAGGCACGACGGTGACCGCGCTGGTGGAACGCTTCGTCCATGAAGGACTGGCGACCGCCAACCATCCGGGTGTCGTCTTCAAGCCTGGACCCTCGGGCCGTCGGGCAGCGATTGCGGGCGGCCCTGACATCTGGGAGATCGCGGCTGCCTTGCGGGATACGAGAGGGAGCGAGTCCAAGCGGGTCGCCGCGTTGGCCGAACAGTTCGGCATTCATCCGCGAGAGGTGAACATCGCGCTGGACTACATCGCGGACAACCCCGACGAGATCAATGCACGTATGGAGGCGAACGATCGCGCGCTCAGGCAGGCCGAACGCCATGCCGCGGATCGCGAGCGTCTCCTGGCGTGAGGTTCCTCATCGACTCGATGCTGCCGCCGCAGGTCGTCGAGCTGCTTTGCGCAATGGGCCACGAGGCGGTCGCACCGAGCGACATGGAGCCCACAACCTGCCGGACGAGGTCCTCATCCAGATTGCCAGTGCCGAGGCTGGGTCATCGTGACGGAGAACGCATTGGACTTCGTCCATGTGACGACGTGTCCAGTCCTCTTCGTGCGCAAGCGTTGGTGGCCGGCCAGCGGGCTGGCCCAGCGCCTGGCGGTCGCGGTCGGTGGCTGGGCAGACCGAAACCCTGAGCCTGACGACTGGCCGCATTGGCTGCCGACGAATCTGCGTTGACGACAAGGGGGCTCCCGCCGGGCCGCGAGATGTGCTCGGATAAGGGCGAACGTCACGTTCACGACCCGTGGAGGCTGCCGTGCTCAATCTGTCAGTGATGCTCGAGGACAGTGCTCGTACGGTGCCGGACCGAGACGCGGTCGTGCTCGGTGACATGCGGCTGACCTACGCGCAGGTCAATGCGGCCGCCAATCAGGTGGCCAACCTGCTCGTCGACATCGGCATCGAGCCGGGCGACAAGGTTGCGCTGACCTGTCCGAATCTGCCGTACTTCCCGATCGTCTACTACGGCATCCTCAAGGCCGGTGCGGTCGTGGTGCCGCTCAATGTGCTCCTCAAGGCGCGCGAGATCCAGTACCACCTCGACGACTCCCACGCGAAGGCGTACTTCTGCTTCGAGGGAACGGCCGAGCTGCCGATGGGCGCCGAGGGCTGGCAGGCGTTCGGCCAGACCGACGAGTGCGAGCACTTCTTCGTGATCACGGCCGATCCGGCGGCGGCGTCGCCGATCGAGGGGGCGGAGCCGTTCGGGGCGGCGATGGCGAGTCGGCCGCCGACGTTCGACACGATCGTGACTCGCGAGTCGGACACGGCGGTGATCCTCTACACGTCGGGCACGACCGGACGGCCCAAGGGTGCCGAGCTCACCCACTCCAACATGGTGCTCCAGTGCTTCTGCAACGAGCGGCTGTTCGGGCGGCATCCGGACGGGCATGACACCTACCTGCTGGTGCTGCCGCTGTTCCATTCGTTCGGTCAGACCGTGATCATGAACACCGGCTTCGGGCTCGGAGGCACGCTTGTCATGCTGCCGCGATTCGAGGCGGAGCCGGCGCTGGGCCTGATGCAGCGAGAGGGCGTGACGTTCTTCGCCGGCGTTCCGACGATGTACTGGGGGCTGTTGAGCGCCCTCGACGAGTCCGTCGACGTCGACCTGCTCGCGAAGAACCTGCGGATGGCGGTCGCCGGTGGCTCGTCGCTGCCGGTCGAGATCATCCGGGACTTCAAGGAGCGCTTCCACGTTCAGATCCGGGAGGGGTACGGCCTGTCCGAGACGTCTCCGGTCGCGACGTTCAGTCCGCCGGGATCGGAGCCGCGGCCGGGCTCGATCGGCAAGCCGATCTGGGGTGTCGAGTGCAAGCTGATCGCGCCGGACTGGAAGGAGATCACCGACGTCGACGAGGTCGGTGAGATCGCCGTCAAGGGTCACAACATCATGAAGGGCTACTACAACCGGCCCGAGGACACGGCGGCTGTGATGCGGGACGGCTGGTTCCGGACCGGCGATCTGGCCCGCAAGGACGCCGACGGCTACTACTACATCGTCGACCGGGCGAAGGACATGGTGATTCGCGGCGGCTTCAACGTCTATCCGCGAGAGGTGGAAGAGGTCTTGATGACCCATCCCGCCGTGTCGCTCGTGGCCGTCATCGGGGTGCCGCACGAGTCGCTCGGCGAAGAGGTCAAGGCGCTGGTGATCAAGAACGCCGACGATCCCACGACCGAGGACGAGCTGATCGCGTGGGCGCATGAGCAGATGGCGGCGTTCAAGTACCCCCGCATCGTGGAGTTCCGCGACTCGCTGCCGATGACCGCCACGGGCAAGATCCTCAAGCGCGAACTCCGCTGACCGCTCTAGACTGACCGCGTCGGAATTGCCCTATCTAGGAGCCGCATCGTGGCCCGTGTCGTGGTCGACGTCATGCCGAAGCCCGAGATCCTCGATCCACAAGGCAAGGCCGTACACGGTGCGCTGCCGCGGCTCGGCTTCGAGGGCGTCACGGAGGTACGCCAGGGCAAGCGTTTCGAGCTCGAGATCGAAGGCGAGCTGACCGACGACCGGATGGCGCAGGTACGTCTGATCGCGGCGACCCTGCTGTCCAACCCGGTCATCGAGGACTTCGACGTCAGAGTCGTGGAGGCGGCGCAGTGAGGGTCGGGGTCGTCACGTTCCCCGGCTCCCTGGACGACGTCGACGCGGCCCGAGCCGTCACGGTCGCGGGTGGTGAGGCGGTCGCACTCTGGCACGGCGACCACGATCTGCATGGCGTCGACGCCGTCGTACTGCCCGGCGGCTTCTCCTACGGCGACTACCTGCGCTGCGGCGCCATCGCCCGGTTCGCTCCCGTGATGACCGAGGTCATCGCCGCCGCGCAAGAGGGCCTGCCGGTGCTGGGCATCTGCAACGGTTTCCAGATCCTCTGCGAGTCGCATCTGCTGCCGGGCGCGCTGATCCGCAACGACGCCCGCCGGTTCGTCTGTCGCGACCAGCGGCTCCGGCTCGACAACGTCGGGACCGCTTGGACGTCGGCGTACGAGGAGGGTCAGGAGGTGGTGATCCCGCTGAAGAGCGGCGAGGGCGGCTACATCGCCGACGCTGACACACTCGACCGGCTCGAGGGGGAGGGCCGGATCGTGGCCCGCTACCTCGAGCACAATCCCAACGGCGCGATGCGTGACATCGCCGGCGTCACCAACGAGCGCGGCAACGTCGTCGGACTGATGCCGCATCCGGAGCACGCCGTCGACGACCTGTGCGGCTCCGGCACCGACGGCCTCGGCTTCTTCCGCTCGGTGCTCGCCGTCGCCACCGCCTGAGCGGTGGACGAACTGCCGTTCGTCGACGAGCGCCGCGTGCTGGTGGCGGCGCCTGCGGCTGCGGTCTGGGACGCGCTCGTCCGACAGTTCGCCGGACCCGGGCGCTCGTCGACCCAGGCCTACGCGCAGCTCGTGGGGGCCGAGCCGCGACGGGCATTGGGTCGGATGCTCGACGAGGGCGCGAGTGTGCCGGGCTTCCGGGTCGCCGAGGTCGAGCCCGAGCAGTGGGTACGGCTGGTCGGCCGGCATCGGTTCTCCCGGTACGCACTCGTCCTGACGCTGGACGCACGGCCTGACGGCACGCTGCTTCGGGCCGGCACGTACGCGGAGTTCCCCGGACTCCACGGCGGCGTCTATCGGGCCTTGGTGATCAGCTCCGGCGGCCACGCTGTCATCGTCGATCGAATGCTTCGGGCGATCCGCCGCCGCGCCGAAGCTGCCCGCTCCGGTTTTGCGCACTAGTTGTTGGTTCGGCGCCATCCCAACCAACAACGACTGCGCAAAACCGTCAGCCGGCCGCGACGAGCCCGATTGCGATGCCGGCGAAGCCCAGTCCGACGCCCTGCCATCGCGAGATGTGCTCGTGCAACACGATGGCGGCGAGCAGCACTGTGGTCGCGGGATAGAGCGAGGTGAGCACACTCGCCACGGTCAGGAGTCCGTGCTGTGTCGCGAACAGAAAGAGTGCGGTCGCGGCCGCACCGAGGGCACCCGCCAGCCCGGCGTATCCCGCAACCGGCGCCGGCATCCGAAACGACTCACGAAGCGCCAGCGTCGCGACGGTGAGGACCACGACGGCCGAGAAGTCCATGGCGGCCAGCGGTGCGAGGCCGGCGTCGTGGGGCACCTGACCGAGGGCGACGAACAACAACCCGAAGCCGGCGCCCGCCCCGAGCCCGTCGATGACGTCCTGCGACTGCGGACGGCAGTCTTCCTTCGCCTCGCCGAGCACCTCGTCGTGCTCGGTGCCGCGGGCGACCAGCCAGATCGCCGGGAAGGCGACGATTACGCCGACCCAAGTTGCCGCGGACGGCCGCTCGCCGGTCGCGACGCCGACGGCGACCGGGAGAAGTGCGGCGCCGACGGCGGACAGCGGCGCGACGACACTCATCCGGCCTCCGCCGAGGCCGCGGTAGAGGATGCCGGTCCCGACCCCGGCGCCGACGCCGCCAAGCGCGCCCCAGGCCAGATCGGCGCCAGTGGGTGACCCGCCGACGAAGATGGCCACCAGGCTGATGCCGACGCAGGCCACGGCCTGCGAGATCACCGCGACCGCCCATGCGCTGGCCCGACGCGAGACCAGCCCGCCGACGAAGTCGGACAGGCCGTACGCCAGCGAGGCGGCGAGCGAGAGGATGACGGTCACCTACCGGACCCTAAGCCAGATTCGGCGCTCAGGTGGCCCGGGATCGGGAGTTGAGATCTCGTACGGGTCCGGCTGCAATCGCCAACGGCGCCGCTGCCGTAGGTAGCCTTTGGGCGTGACCGATGCGAACGACGACGTCGATCCGCACGTCGACACCGTCCAGCACGCGGCCGCCACACCCGAGAAGCCGCAACCGTGGGACGAACTCGGGTTGAAGGCCGACGAGTACGAGCGGATCCGCGACATACTCGGCCGCCGGCCGACCAGCAGTGAGCTCGCGATGTACTCCGTGATGTGGAGCGAGCACTGCTCGTACAAGTCCAGCAAGGTTCACCTGCGTCGCTTCGGCGAGCTGCCTGACGAGACGCCGGTCGGCAAGCTCCTCGCCGGCATCGGAGAGAACGCCGGTGTGGTCGACATCGGGCAGGGCTACGCGGTCACGTTCAAGATCGAGTCGCACAACCATCCGAGCTACGTCGAGCCGTATCAGGGTGCGGCGACCGGCGTCGGTGGCATCGTCCGCGACATCCTCGCGATGGGCGCCCGTCCGATCGCCGTCATGGACCCCCTTCGGTTCGGGCCGCTCGAGGCGAAGGACACCAAGCGGGTGCTGCCAGGGGTCGT